>NZ_JASJSQ010000154.1:0-4983 GCF_030236855.1 Stenotrophomonas maltophilia group sp. Smal13 | reverse complement strand
CCGAACCCGCATCACGCAATGAACGATCTCCGTAGCCGACAGGCACCCTTGGTGCTGATTGCCGAAGATGAGGGCGAAATCGCCGACATCCTCAGTGCCTACCTGGCCCGTTCCGGCCTGCGCAGCGCCCGCGCCGCCGACGGTGAGGCGGCACTTGCCAGCCACCGCCAACTGCGCCCGGACCTGGTGCTGCTGGATGTGCAGATGCCAAAACTGGATGGCTGGCAGGTGCTGAGCGAACTGCGACGGATCGGCAACACCCCGGTCATCATGCTCACTGCGCTCGACCAGGACGTGGACAAGCTGACCGGCCTGCGCGTGGGCGCCGACGACTACGTGGCCAAGCCATTCAATCCGGCCGAGATCGTCGCCCGCATCCAGGCCGTGCTGCGCCGGAGTTCCCGGCCCCTGGTCGAAGCGCCCAACGGACTGATCCGCCAAGGGCCCTTCGAGATCGACCTGCGCAGCCACGAGGTGACCGTGCGCCATGGCGAGCAGGTGCACGAGCTGAACTTCACCCTCACCGAGTTCCGGCTGCTGGTGCATATGGCACGCGCGCCGCGGCAGGTGCATGCGCGGGTGGATCTGCTGCATGCCTGCCTGCCCGAAGGCGATGCGCAGGAACGCACCGTCGACAGCCATGTCAGCAAACTGCGGCGCAAGCTGGAGGATGTCGGCGTGATCGGCATTCCCGCCACCATTCGCGGCGTCGGCTACCGCTTCCTGGACTGAATGATGAACCCCAAAGGCAAGAGCATCGGACGCCAGATCACGCTGTCCATCACGGTGGCCTCGCTGTGTTCGACGGTGCTGTCGATCAGCGGCTTCTACCTGTTCTATTACCTCATGGAGGTGTTCTATCCGCGCTGGTACGACGAGCCGGAAACGATCATGCCGTCCGGGCTGGAATGGCTGTGGATCGGATTGACCGCCACCGTGGTCGTCATCTTCGCCACGCTGGTCGCCTCGCGCCTGACCCGGCGCATCATCACGCCGTTGAACTCGGTGGCCGAAAGCCTGCGCCGGGTCGCCAGTGGCGATCTGGAAGCGCGTGCACGCGGTGGTGATACCACGATGGCCGAAGCGGCCACGCTGGTCAGCGATTTCAACTCCATGGCAGAACGGCTGAGCCGGATGTCCGAGAACCGGGTGTTCTGGAACGCCGCGATCGCGCATGAACTGCGCACGCCGATGACCATCCTGCGCGGCCGCCTGCAGGGCATCGCCGAAGGCGTGTTCGAGCCGGGGCCTGAGCAGTTCAACAGCATGCTCACCCAGCTGGAAGGCCTGACCCGCATCATCGAGGACCTGCGCGTGGTCAGCCTGGCCGAGAGTGGCCACCTGGATCTGCGCCTGCAGCGCAGCGATGTCAGTGTGCAGGTGGCCGCGGTGGTTGAAGCGATGTCCGAGGCACTGACCGAGAGTGGTTTCTCGGTGACATTGGACGCACGACCTTCGCTGGCCGACTGCGATCCTGCACGCATCCGCCAGGCAGTACTGGCACTGTTGGAGAATGCACGACGCCATGCCATTCCCTGCCCGCTGCGGGTGTACGTGACGCTGGCAGAAGGCCATTGCACCGTCACGGTGGAAGATGGCGGCCCCGGTGTGCCGGACGACCTTCGCGACAGCATCTTCGAAGCCTTCCAGCGCACGGATGTCTCGCGTTCGCGGCAGAGTGGTGGCTCCGGGCTTGGCCTGGCCGTGGTGCGTGCGATTGCCGTGGCCCATCACGGAACAGCGCTATGCCGGGCCACCGAACGTGGTGGCAGTGCCTTCGAAATCCGCTGGCCGGTGCATGCCCGCCGTTGAGGCGGTAGACACTGCCCTGGTAGCGGCCCACCTTGGTGGACATTCGCATCGCTGAACGGCGCCGGTTTCTCCACGCAATCTCCATCGTCCCTCCATGCCTTCTCCAAAGGGCTGCAGATACTGGGCGCGATCCGGGAGATGGCAGGCATCCGTCCCCTGCCCTGACTCCGACCCACCCAGGCATCCCCATGAAACCCCCACACGATCCGGCGGCCGCCGCCGGCAGCATCGGCCAGCAGAACGCGGCCGCCACTCTCAAGGCCATCCTGCGAACCTATCCGTGGCAGCTCACCGGCACCTTTTCGCTGGTGGCGCTGGAAAATGCGCTGCTGCTGGCGTATCCGCTGTTTGCCGGCTTCGCGGTGGATGCGATCATCCGCGGCAACATCGGCCACGCCATCTCCTACGCCGGCGTGGTACTGCTGTTCTGGCTGGTCGGTGCTGCCCGCCGTGCGGTCGATACCCGTACCTTCACCCGCATCTATGCCGACCTGGCGGTGAACGTGGTGCAGGCGCAGCGCAGGCTGGGCCACGCCACCTCCACCTCGGCCGCACGCGTTGTGCTGGCCCGTGAGTTCGTCGACTTCTTCGAAAAGCACGTGCCGATCATCGCCACCGCGCTCGTATCAATGTTTGGTGCGGCGGTGATGCTGCTGGTGATCGAACCGCTGGTGGGCGCCGCGAGCCTGATCGCCCTGCTCGGCGCAGTGTTGTTGATGCCGTCGTTCGCACGCCGCAACGAGCAGCTGCATGGGCGCCTGAACAACCGGCTGGAACATGAAATCCGCCTGGTCGACCGGGTCAGTCCCTCGGTGCTGCGACGTCACTACACCACGCTGTCGCGGCTGCGCATCCTGCTCTCGGACCGAGAAGCTGGGGCCTTCGTGGTGGTGGGTGCGGCGGCGGCGGTGTTGTTCGCGCTGACCATCGGACGACTCGCCACCACCGACGGTGTGACGCCGGGTCATGTGTACGCGGTGATGACCTATCTGTGGACGTTCGTCGGCAGCCTGGATGATGCACCGTCGATGGTGGATCAGCTGGCGCGGTTGAAGGACATCGGCCGCCGCGTCAGCCCGGGCATGGAAGATGCGGAGCGCAAGGATGCCGCTTGACCGGTAGATGCCCACCTTGGTGGGCAACGATGTATAGCGTCGCCAACCAAGGTTGGCGACTACCGGGGCAACGGTGCCAACCAGGATTGGCAATTACCTCGCTGAAGGACATCGGCCGCCGCGTCAGCCCCGGCATGGAGGATGCTGAGCACAAGGATGCCGCTTGACCGGTAGATGCCCACCTTGGTGGGCAACGATATATCGCGGCGCCAACCAAGGTTGGCGACTACCGGGGCAACGGTGCCAACCAAGGTTGGCGACTACGTTGCCGTGCGCCCGCACATCGTCAATGCTCCGATGATCAACGCTTCCATGCTGCGGTCGAACTCGGCCTCCTGCGCCTTCCGATCCAACGGGCGTCGCGTGGTATCCACCACCGCATGCCGCGAATACACGGTGTCGGCCAACGCCACGGCGTGATAGGCCACGGTCGACAGCAGCCACGCCGCCTGCTCGAGCGGCAGATCATGCACGCGGCTGAATTCGGCATGGTGGCGCTGGATGCGCGCCAGCATCTCCGGTGTCTTCGCGCCGTGGCTGACCAGGAACGGCGCCAGGCCCGGATTCCCGTCCACCAGCGTCCGCAGTGAACGTTGGAACGCACGCAGATCCTCCTCGATGCTGCGCCGGCCAGCGGCATCCAGTGCCGGTGCCTGCCAACGCTCGAAGATCGCCTCGGCCACCAGCTCGCGCAGTGCCGCCAGATTCGCCACATGCTTGTACAGCGCGATGTGGCTGACCCCCAGCGCCGCCGCCACGCCCACGAAGCTCAGTCCCGGCAGCGTCATGGCAATACCGGCGTCGGCGATGCGCTCGCGGGTGATGCTGGGCGGCCGCCCACGGCCAGCGGTCTTTTTCGGTGCAGCCATGCGGTAACGGTTCCTGCGCAGTGCGCGTGCAAGGGCTGTCATGGTGGTGCGCAGCGACGCCGTGGTCAACGCGTCGCTGCAGTCCGTGGACAGGCCCCGGTTGCGGCGCGATCAATTTAGTTTACTATAATGTAACTAATTCGCATTTGCAGTGTCCAGGATCGTTGTCGATGTCCGCGTCCCCCACTTCAATCACCCCGGCCGGGCCGCTGCGCGGCGCCGACCATGATCGCGGCCTGCAGGCGCTGCAGGTCCAGGTGGTCGCGGCTGCACAGCCGTGCGCCAGCCTGCTGCGCCTCGTGGTCCAGCTGCCGGAACATGCAGAACTCGCGCCCTGGCAGCGTGCCAACACCGCCGTGCGCATCCAGCTCGGCGCCACGTTCGGCGATGTGTCACGGATCTACACCGTGCGCAGCCTCGATCCCAACACCCGCCAGTTCACCCTGGACGTAGTGCTGCACGAGGCGCCGGGGCCGATGCTGGCCTGGGTACGTGCGCTGCGCCCCGGTGATGCCTTCGATCTGACCGGACCGCGCCCCCATCTGCAGGTACCGCAGCGCGAGGGCACCTGCGCCCTCCTGTTCGCCGACCCAAGCGCCATCCCTGCCCTGTTTGCATTGTTGCAGCAGTGGCCGGCCGACCTGCGCGCAGAGGCCTGGATCGCCTCGGATGATGCATTCCCGGTAGACGAACTGCCCGCCATTGAAGGTATCCGCGTGCACCGCCTCGCCACCGGTGACGCGCCGTTGCTGCAGCAGGCGCGCCAACTGCGGCCGGAACCCGGCAGCACGGTCTGGGCGGCCGGCGAGCGCGAGGAAATGCGTGCCCTGCGCCGCCACTTCATCGAAACGGTCGGCCTGCCACGCAGCGACGTTGCCGTGGCCGGCTACTGGAAACGTGGCGAGACCACCACCGAGACCGACCAGCGTCGCCGCCGCAACTACGAGCGCGTGCTGGCACGCGGCGGTGGCCTGCAGGACCTCGACGACCTCGCCGACGATATCTGATCCACCCAGCAGTATCCGCGCCCCGCGCTTCGTTCCACCCAGCCACAGATCGCCCACGCACCTCGCGTGCAGCACTGCCACACCGGCAGTGCCGTGCCCTCTGCCAGCCATTCCACAGCCCGCGTCGTCCTGCCCCTGCAGGTCACAGACGGCGCCGTGCTGGCCGATCGCACGACCCAC
>NZ_JASJSQ010000153.1:0-5089 GCF_030236855.1 Stenotrophomonas maltophilia group sp. Smal13 | reverse complement strand
ATGCGGCTCACGCCCCCGCAACCGGACCCACCCCGCCTTCGACAGGTCTCCGCGATCTGTTGGAATGCCACGGCCTGCTCTTGGTGGGTGTCGACCTTGGTCGACACGTAGATCCACGCCATGCGTGGATGGGCCTCCGCGATTGAAAATCGCTCACGCGATCTCGTACAGCTCCAGCGGCAGGTCGTCGGGGTCGGCGAAGAAGGTGAAGCGGCGGCCGGTGTATTCGTCCACGCGGATCGGTTCGCACACCACGCCATGCGCGGCCAGGCGCTGGATGAAGGGTTCCAGCCGGGCGACGCGGAACGCGAGGTGGCGCAGGCCCTGGGCTTCCGGGCGGCTGGGACGGGGCGGCGGCGAGGGGAAGGAGAACAGTTCCAGCTGGCCACCGTCGGGCAGGGCCAGGTCCAGCTTCCAGGAGTCGCGCGCGCTGCGGTGGTTCTCGGCCAGCACGCGCAGGCCGAGGATGCGCACGTAGAAGTCCTTCGAGCGTGCGTAGTCGCTGCAGATCAGTGCGGCGTGGTGGATGCCCAGCAGGGCGTCGGCATCGCGGGTCATTGCAGGGTGTCCAGCCAGCGCTGGGCGATCTTCAGCGCCAGCGGATAGGGTTCGGGGTCGTTGCGGTTGGTCAGCACGATCACGGTCAGGTGCTTTTCCGGATGGCGCACGATCACGTTGCGGAAGCCGATGCTCTCGCCGCTGTGCCATTGCACCGGGCCATTCAGGCGCCAGCCGAAGCCGTAGTGCGGCACGTCCGGTTCGGGTGTTGCGGTGGCCGGGCTGAACATCGCGCGGCGCGAGGCTTTCGACAGCAGGCGGTCGTCATACAGCGCCGCATCCCAGCGGGCCAGGTCGTCCAGCGAGGAATAGATGCCGCCATCGCCGAGCACGGCGCTGGTGGTGCTCTGGTCGGTGCGTTGCCAACGGCCATCGATCCAGCTGTAGCCATAGGCGCGTGCAGCGACCGTGTCCTCGCCGTCCTGGTGGGCCACGGTATGCGCCATGCCCAGCGGGCGGAAGATGCGCTGCTGCAGAAAGCTCGCGAAATCCTGGCCGGCGGCGCGGCCGACGATCATTGCCAGCAGTGCATAGCCGCTGTTGCTGTAGCGATACTGCGTGCCGGGTGCGAAATTCAGGCGGTCCTCGTGCGACAGCAGGGTCAGCACGTCGGCGTCATGCACCTGCCGAGGGTCAGCCGGGTCCATCAGGTCTTCGTAGTCGAGCAGGCCACCGGTGTGCGAGAGCAGTTGGCGGATCGTGATGGCCGCTGCAGCCGGCGGCAACTCGGGCAGCCACTGCCGGGCCGGCTGGTCGAGCCCAAGCCGGCCATCCTCCACCAGCAGCAGTACCGCCGCAGCGGTGAACTGCTTGCTGACCGAGGCCAGCCGGAAGTTGCTGGCTGCGGTGATCGTGGTGCCGTCCTCCAGCACCGCCAGGCCGTAGCCGCGGCGGAACACCGGTTGCCCGTCATGCAGCACCAGCACAGCGGCGCCGGGCACCTGGCCGTCGTAGGCCTGCATCAGGCCGTCGATGCCCGCATCCGGTGGGGTCAGCACCGGTGCGGCAGCGCCCATCAGCGGCAGCAGGCCCAGCACGACGGCGAACAGGGCGACGGCAGGGCGCATGGCGGCTCCGGAGGGGTCAGGGTGAAGGCGCGGGCGTGGCGCTGGCCGGCTGGGCCATCCAGCGCTCCATCTTGCGGTCCAGCACGTCCAGCGGCATCGAGCCATCCTTCAGCAGTTCGGCGTGGAATCGGCGCAGGTCGAAGGCGGCACCCTGGCGTGCCTTGGCCTTGTCGCGCAGGGCGACAATGGTGGTCAGGCCGGCCACGTTGGACAGCGCCTGGCCGGGCTGGGCCATGATCCGCTCGACTTCGGCGTTGGCATCATCGCTGCTCATGTCCACGGTCTTCTGCAGGTAGGCCACGGCCTGCTGCTTGCTCCAGCCCTGGGCGTTCACGCCGGTGTCGGCCACCACGCGGGCAGCGCGCAGCAGGCGCGAATACAGGTAGCCGATGCGGTCGTAGGGATCGGTGTAGATGCCCAGGTTCTCACCCAGTGTTTCGGCATACAGGCCCCAGCCTTCGACGAAGGCGAGATCGCCACCCAGGCGGCGGAAGCGCGGCAGCTTGGCCAGCTCCTGCTGCAGGCCCAGTTGCACGTGGTGGCCGGGGATCGCTTCATGCAGGTACTGCACCGGCACGTTCCAGCGCTTGCGGCTGGGCAGGTCGCGGGTGTTCACGTACAGCACGCCCGGTTGCCCGGCCGCAGACGGCTGGTAGGCCGCTGCTGCGGCGGTCAGTGCACGCTCCGGTTCCACCGCGCGCACGTCCAGCGTGGACTTGGGCAGGGTATCGAGCACCTGCGGCAGGCGTGCGTTGACCTGCTGCTGCACCTGGCGATAGCGGTTGATCAACGCATTGGCGTCGCCGTACTGGAACTGGCGGTCGTTACGCATGCTGCGCAGCAGCTTGGCCGGCGTGCCGCGCAGCTTGGCGTCCTTCATCACCGTGGCGATCTGCGCCTGCAGTTCCTGCACGCGCTGTTCGCCCAGCGCGTGCAGCTGCGCGGCGGTCTGGTCGCTGGCCGTGGTCTGCACGATCAGGTTGGCGTACCAGGCCTGGCCATCGGGCAGTGCGCCCAGGCCGCTGCTGGTGCGCGAGGCGGGCAGGTATTCGGTGGCGATGAAACCGCGCAGGGCGCGATAGGCCGGCATGATGCGCAGTTCGATCATGCGCTTGTATTCGGCGCTGATGCGGGCCTTGTCCTCGGCCGCGATGGTGTTCGGCATGGTGCGGATCGGCGACCAGAAGATGCTCTCTTCGGCGGTCGGCTTGATCACTGCATCCAGCTGCGGCAGCACTTTTTCCATCAGGTCGCGTGGCTGCACCACGCCGGCCTTCATGCCCTGGCGCATGTTGTCGATGGCCTGGTCGAACAGCTCGGGAATGCCGAGCGAACGGCGCGACCAGGTGTCGTAGTCCTGCACGGTGTTGAACGGCTGCGCGCCGGCACCTGCACCGAGGATCGCCATGATGCTGCCGACGTTGTAGTACTGGCTGATCGGCATCATCCAGCTCGGGTAGCGCTCGGCGGCCAGCGAAGCGCGCGCGTCGCGCACGAAGATCTCGTAGCTGAGCAGGTCCTGGCCCTGCAGGCCGTCGCTGCCGAGTTTCTCGACCTTGCCCAGCCACTCGGTGGTGAAGTCGTGCGATTGCTGGCGCCACGCGGCGGACAGGATGTTGGGCAGCTGGTCGTTGTAGCGGGCCTCGCCCTGGAAGGTTGCCTGCAGCGGATTCAACCGCATCGAGGCATCCCAGTATTCGTCATACAGGCGCTCCAGCTGCACCTGCTTGGGTACGGCGCGGGCCGGTGCGACCGGACGCGGCGTGGCGCGGCGCGCCGAACTGCCACGGGCCGGCGCGGTAGCGCGGGCAGGCCGGGCCTTGGGCTTGGCGGCCTGGCGGGTCTGCGCGGCGGCAGGGCGGCTGGCCTTCTTTTTCGCTGCTTCGGCCGACGGCACGGCGCTGAACAGGAACAACGCGGCGATGGCGGCGGCCAGGGCGCGGGTGGGATGCGGCATCAGGAGCTTCCGTGGAACACAGACCGTGGAGCTTGCACGATCCGGCCGCGTACGGCCAGCGTGAAGGCGCAGTCAGCTTTTTGCTGCTGGGGCTTCAGTCAGCCGCAGCGGCGGCGCGCAATGATGCGGCTCGCTCGGCACCCAGATAGCGGGTGATGGCACGCCGCATCAGGTACAGCAACGGAATCAGGGCGATCGCAAAGCCCATCTTGTAGATGTAGTTGACGCTGCTGACCGCCAGGAACAGCGAGGTCGGCCAGTGCTGCGGTCCGAGCACGAAGGCGATCCAGATCACCACGAAGCTGTCCACCACCTGCGAGATCGCGGTGGACCCGGTCGCACGCAGCCACACGTGGCGCTCGCCGGTGGCCTGGCGGATGCGATGGAACACCGCCACGTCGATCAGCTGGCCGAGCAGGAAGGCCACCAGCGAACCGGCGATGGTCCACATGCCCTGGCCGAACACCGCTGCGAATGCCGCCTGGTAGTCGGGCACGCCGTGGCCATCCATCGACGTGACCCACCAGCTGGCCGGCGCCAGCGAAATAGCCGCGAAGGCGAACAGGAAGCCGTAGCCGATCAGCACCACCGCCAGCCACGAGATGAAGCGCACGCCGCGCTTGCCGAAGAACTCGTTGATGGTGTCGGTCATGATGAACACCACCGGCCACAACAGGGTGCCGGCGGTGAAGCTGAGCGAGCCGGTCTGGCCGAACAGGTTCCAGTTCAGCGGAGCGATGCCCAGGGTGTCTTCCAGCGCGAAGATCTTCACCCCGATCAGCTCGGCCAGCACCGCATTGCCGCAGAAGAACGCGGCCAGCACGATGAACAGCAGGACCGCGCGGTCCTGCAGCGGGCGCTCGATCGGCGCCGGGGTCATTCGGTGCGTTCGCCGGTGCGATCGCCGGCACGGGTGAACGGCACGCTGGACGGCGCCACGGCACCGCCGGAAATGATGAAGCTCATGGCCTGGTCGACGGTCCAGTCGGTCGGCGTCAGCAGTTCCACCGGCACGATTTCCAGATAGCCCGAGGTCGGGTTCGGCGTGGTTGGCACATACACCGCGGCCAGCTCACGGTCGGTGCCGTGTTCCTTGATCACACGGGTGACCAGGCCGACCGACTTCATGTCGCGGTGCGGGAAGTCGATCAGCACCACGCGCTGGGTGCTGCCCGGCTCGGTCTGAAGCATGTCCAGCAGCTTCTTGGCGCTGTCGTAGATGATGCTGGCCAGCGGAATGCGCTTGATGACCGCGCCCACCCAGCGCAGCAGGCGCTGGCCGAGCACGCGGCGGCTGGCCACGCCCACCGCCAGGATCACCAGCAGGGTGGCCAGCAGGGCGATGGTGTCCTGGATCCATTCGGCGCGGACCCAGCCGAGGTAGTGCGGGAAGCTTGTCGCGATCTGCTCGGACAGCGGTACCACCAAGGGGCTGGAAATGCCCGACAGCAGCACGAACACGAACTTGACCACGACCCAGGTCAGCCAGATCGGCAGCAGGGTGAGC
>NZ_JASJSQ010000152.1:0-5343 GCF_030236855.1 Stenotrophomonas maltophilia group sp. Smal13 | reverse complement strand
TGGAGTTGTTCAGCCCACAGTTTCGCATTGCCCCGGATCCCCAGGACAGGTTGCCCTCACCCACCCGCAGCACCGACCCACGACACCCAAGCCACATTGGTTTTAGTCAAACGTGTGCAGTGCCCATGGATACACCGCCACCGTGTTTTCCGAATCACAAGTGGGGAGCCAAAGAACCCCTGGAAGGGAAGCGCGGAGCCCTCGCCGCATTTCGTTTTAGTCAAGCGAGGGTGCGCCCCATGACCTCCATTCACCGCCATTGGCCCATCGGTGATTTGCCGGCTTTCGTTTCAGGAGCGCTCCCATGACCACCGCTGACCTGGGCGCGTTTGCCCGTCGCGTGCTGGCCTTCCATGGCGCCCGTGCGCCTGCCACTCCCCGTTGGACGCTGGACGTGGCCCGCCGTTCCGAACGCCCTGTGTGCGCTTTCTGCACCGCCCCCCTGGACTTGGATCGTCGCCACGCCTGGGGGCTCTCACCGCTCGTTCCGTTGAGCCTAGCCGGCCCAAGGGACGCCGAGAACCTGCGCATGGCTTGCAAGCGCTGCATCACCGAGCGGGGCACCCGTGACCTGTTGGCCTGGCCCGAGTTGAGCCAGCGGCTGCCACCAGAACCCCTGGACGCCCTGCTGGCCGACCGACTGTTTGTCCTGCAGCGCTCCGATAACCACCTGGTCGAGGTAGGGCGCTTTGCCAAGCCAGCCACCGTCCTTGCCCAGCTTCAAGAGCGCTGGAAACACCCCCGATTCGTCGTTCATGCCGAACGGCATTCGGACACCTGGATGCTGGGGTGGCCACTGGCCCACCGTGCCCATCTGACGCGAAACGACTTGGCGGCGCTCTTGCGCAACGTGCACCAAGGCGAATGGCTGGAACACCCCGAGGTGGTGGCCTTCCGGTTGACCGAGGATGTTTTTCAATCAGCGGTGTGGCAACTGATCGCCCTCCACGCCTTGGTCATCCCCCTGGCCCAAGAAGAAGCACCCCCTCCCGATCGAACGTTTGAGAATCGGTGGATGGCCCGGTATCCAAGCCTGAGCCAGATCCGCCGGCGGCGACAGGGCGCGCACGAAACACCCTGGCCTAGCCAAGGCAAAGACCATGCCCGGACTTACAGCGACAAGCCCAACGCGGTTCGCATGCGGACACAGCGCCAAGCCACTCGTCAGGAGGAAACCAAGGCACAGTGGCTCAATGCCCGGCGCCGTTTAGCGGACCGGGACGCTGGGGTGGCCAGTGGGACGTTGAGGCCATGGCTCCCTGGGGAACGGGCCGCGCTGCAGGCCGACGTGGACGATCTGGCGGCTGCGTGGTTGAAAGCCCGCCAGCGGAAAGCGGAAGGCCGCTCTCAGCGGCCGTGATCCACTACCATTGTTCAAGCCTCAAACGACCAGCTAGCCACCATGGACGACACAGACAAGGAACGGATTGCAAATTGGCGTCTGACGAAGCAGATGCGGCGAGAGAGAAAGTGGGACGAGCAAAACAGCAGGTCCTACAGCAGTCATTTCACCTTGACGGACAAGGACGCTGCAGATGTAAAGGAGTTCGAAGAGCACCTGGTTCGCAAACACTTGGGGAAGGGCCAGCTCACCCGACGCATGTCCACCAATGAGCTTGGGCTAGCATTGCGCACCTGGAACCTAGAAGAGCTGAATCAGCTCTGGAGCATGCGCCGAGAGAAGCTCACTTACCTCGAAGACGCCGCCCTCCTGTTGGCCCATATCCGACACCGATCCGGCATTGACCCAAAGCTGCGCCCGGCAGCAGAGCTGCTTGGATACGACGCCATCCAAGCCCTCCAGGGCGTCCTTGAGGAGAGCGGGCGGTTGGCAGTGGAACAGGCACTGCCCCCAGCGGCGGAAGCCGTCGTTGCCGAGGGCAAGCGGGTGGAACAAGTCCTTCGGGTGATCCGAGAGGGCCAAGCGGAGTTTCGTAAACGCCTAGTCGCTCACTACGGAGCCGTGTGCATGGTCACCGGGACCGCCTTGGCAAGCGTCATCGACGCCGCTCACATCGTCCCCTACAACGGGGCAGCCACCAATGCTTTGAGCAATGGCTTACTGCTACGGAAGGACATCCACGCGTTGTTCGATGCAGGCCTGTTAACGATCGGGCCGGACCTGGTCGTCTACGTCAGCGCGGGGGTGGACGATCCGTTCTACCGTTCGTTGGACGGAAAGAAGCTCTCGCTGGACACTCCGCCCAAGATGTCCAAAGAGGCCCTGCGGCGGCGACTGGCGGGCAATGAATCGTCCGAACTGGAGGTTGCTAGCCTTCCCCAATGAGCCGCCCCAAAGCTCCGGCTGATCGGACAAATCGAATCATTGCTCATGATAGGAACGCCCTCCGCGTGGATCCGGAAGTTCAATCAACGGTTCTTCGCGCCGTAGGCGTATGCCAGCTCCCGCCAGGGGACGCTTTTTCAGCTGCTTTTGCTCTGCCCACGGGATGATCCACAGACACAGAAAAGCGGCCATAGCCGCTTTCTTCGTCCCCCTGATTGTGAGGGTCAGTAGATCTTTCCGTTCTTGCTCATCCCCAAGTTCCGCACCGCTACCCTGGCGGCTTTGCGGTCCTCCGCGTGCTCGTCCACCGGCGAGCTCACGATCAACAGCGTGTTGTCTTGGATGAGCGACGCGGCCGCGTAGTCTGCCAGCGCCACCATGGCGGTGGTCAACGCGACTTCACTCCCGGCGTCCTCCGAATCGTCAAAGCCGAACAGCTTGGCGATGTTCTCGCGGAGCTTTGGCGGGATCGTCACCATGGCCCGGTGGTGGCGCAGCCCGTCCTCCCGACGGCGGTAGTCGTGCAGGGTGACCGATCGGGGCATGACCATGTGAACCCGCTTGCCTCCCACGCTTCCCGCCTTCTGGCTGTCGTCGTAGTCAAAGTAGGACTTGCGCTCCGGGTAGTCGCCTGGCCCCAGCAACAGGTGCTCCGGGATGCGGGCAATCGGAACGCTTGCCGATTTGCTGGCCCGGCGGGGCTTGGCATGGGTCACGTCCTTGACGTCATCCAAGGTGCGCTTGACGGCCTTCTTCGTGGCAGCCTTCTTGGCAGGAGCTTTGCGAGTGGCCATGGGTAGGTCTGGGAGGGAAACCAAGGGAAGCTCCATCATGCCGCAGCCCTCCGGCCTGCACCAGCAGCCAGGATGTCGCGCACCCGGACCGCCAAGGCGTGGATCTCCTCCTGGGCCACCCGGGCCCAGCGGCCGTTGGCGTCGAACACGGTCTTTCCCTCCTCGTAGCAGTCCGCAAACAACGCACGATCCCGCACCAGCATGGCGCCCGACATCTTGGGGTGCTCCAGGCGACGTCGATGGGCTGCCCGCCTCTCGTTGGCCCGGTTGGCGATGGGCAGGAAACGCTTTCCCTTCTTTTCAAGAACATCCACGGTTCGCAGGAAGATGAGGAAGCTGGCCCCGTCGAGCAACGTCGGCACCAGGTAGAGGTCCGCCTCGGGAATCACCTCGTTGTCCGGCAGACGCGGCGGGGTGTCGGTGATCTCCACGTCGAAGCCAGGGGAGCGCGATCGCCCGACACTGAACGGTGTTTCGTCCGACAGTGAGGCAAACGCGCAGGCCCCGCCTTGGGGGTCCCGGTCATTGACCAGCACACGCAGGCTGGGGTCACGGGCATAGCACCCGGCTAGATTCAGGGCCAGCGTCGTGCGGCCGACGCCACCCTTGAGTGAGAAGTTGCACAGTCGCATAGGACATCCTTTCGTGAGTAGATAGGGGTTTCTCTCGAATCTACCCCGACGCTGCCATAGCGCAAGTGCATGTTTTTGCAACCCTTTCGGGCCGTTCAGCCCTTGGATTATTTTCTATCCTTCCGACAAGGCGGCTGGACGACGGCAGTCCCACCGCAGCGTGTGGGCGGTGTTTGACGCCGAGCAATGCAGATCGAACGGCTGAGAGGCCATCCATGCTTTGACAGACGGTGGCGCAGCGCCATGCAGTGCTTCGATGATCGTCCAGCGTTGTTTTGCCGGACCGAACTCCGCGAACACGTCCGCTCCGGCTTCAGCCAGCATTCCAGCCATCTTGTCGTAGCACTGTCGCTTGGCCGGGTCATCCTGGTTCACGTGCCACGCCATGCAAGCGACGTGGAAAGCGGTGATTCCGTTGGGCCCCACCGGGTGGTCCAAGGACGGGAAAGCCGTCAGGCCCCTCCACGCCTTCAGACGTGCCTCGCGGATGGCCGCAATGGTTCTCTTCAAAGCCTGTGGGTTGCGGTGCTCGATGGCATCCAGAAGCCGTTGAGCACGCCGGTCTGTGGTCATTTCCATTTCAGCTCCTTGCGCAGCTGGCGCTCGAAGTGGCGTTGCTCGCGCGCCAGGCGGGCTTGCCGGCGAAGTTTGCCTTCGGGCAGGAACGCGGGAACCGTGGGAGGGATGTGCGCGAAAGGAAGGCCAGCAATAAGGCGGGACAAGTTGGCGGGGCTTTCAATCATGGTGGCGGTCTCTTGGGTTGTTTGGAGCTACGTTCGTGCGTAGGTCGACCCACTCACTTGACCTCATGCAACCAGATCGCCGAGCAATGTCAAGATGAAAAATCGACCTTTTTTTGACTAAAAACAGGGGCTTGCGGAATCCCAGGTGCATCGCATGCTGAGTGCATGACGCACACAACCCGCCCCCGTTGTTCGCCCACTCTCACCCACGTTTCCAAGGGCGTGCGCAGCGCGCTGGGCTTCACCCTCACCGAGGCCTTGCTTGCGCTCGGGGCCGTGACCGCCGCCACGGGCGCGATGTTCCTGTTCTTTGGCCAGGTCGATGCAAAGTCCAAGGTGGCCAGCGAGACGCGCAACCTGCGCGAGCTGTCCCGTCGTCTTGAAAGCAGCTTTGGGGTGGTGGGGACGTTCCGCGGGGTGAGCACCACGGCCGTGGTGGTCGATGGATTGGCCCCTGAATCCCAGCTCGGCGCCGGGGAAAACGTTTTGACCAACGCGTGGGGCGGCGCGGTGGACGTCCAGCCTTACACCGTGGATCGCTTCGGCGATTCGTTCTCCGTGAGCTACGCCGGCCTTCCTCGTCAAGCGTGCGTGGCCCTGGTCGCGGCCAACGCGGGCGGGGTGTGGGACGCGCAGGTGTCGGACGTGTCGGTGATTCGAAACACCGGCGGCCAACTCGACGTCGGATTGCTGAGCCGCACGTGTGCGGACAAATCGCGCGTGGTCTTCGTCTACCACAGCGGATTGTTGGGAGGCGAGTGGACCGGATCGCCTCTAGTATTGCCGCCAGCAACACCTCCGGCCACTCCACCCGGTTCTCCGCCCGTGGGATTCCCGGTGGGGCCCGTGGGGCCGGTGCCACCTTCCACGCCGGTGTCGCCCCCAAC
>NZ_JASJSQ010000151.1:0-5465 GCF_030236855.1 Stenotrophomonas maltophilia group sp. Smal13 | reverse complement strand
GCATGGCATGGTGCAGACCGTCTTGCAGCCCGACGCCTACGGCGATGGCCTGCCGCTCGGCGTGCGCCTCACGGCGCAAGACCGGCTGGAAGGCATGGCACCGGACTGGCCGGAATCGCCCGCCGCCGTGGCGCTGCGTGAACTGCAACAGGTGGCCGGTGAAGCCTTGCCGGAGGACAGCGCCGAACTGTTCGCCGCGCTGCTGGCGAAGCCGCAAGACGAACTGGTGCGACTGCTGGCCGTGTGCGTGGCTTCCACGGTGGACGTGGTGACGCCCCGCGCCACGATGCACCATCGCGGCGAAGAACTGGCGCAGGCCGTGGGCCTCGACATGGCGGCATGGTGGAAGCCGACCGCAGAAGGCTACTTCAAGCACGTTTCCAAGGCCGTGATTCTGGATGCCGTGGGCGAGTACGCGCCCGAGCAAATCAACCGGCTGGCGAAGCTCAAGAAGGCCGACATTGCCAGCGAAGCCGAGCGGCTGGCCGATGGCACGGGCTGGATGCCCGCCATCTTCAAGGCCGCAGACCCGCAGGATGCCGCGCAGGAGGAAAGCCCGGAGCAGGACGCCCCGGAGGATGCCGAAGCAATGGCGGATGAACCCGCCGAGGCGCTGGCCGCTTGACCCACGCCGAAGGCAAGCGCCTCGGCCTCGACCGGGGCGCTTCGCTGGAAGGAGAAGCTCCATGATCCACACCGCCACCAGCCGCCCGCGCATGGCGGCGATCTACGCCCCCGGCACAGTACGCGCCCGCCGCTGGCACGGCGCAGGCGACGTACGCGGCTATCGCCCGCCCTCGGGCTGGTCGGCCCGCGCCGACCTCACCGACATTCATCCCATCACGGGCCGCGCCTTGCCGCGCGCCTTGTGGTGGCTCATCGAGACGAAGGAATAACCGCGATCAGCACCGCGCCCAGGCCGTTCCGTCCTGGGCGCGGTGAAATGCAAATCCGGTCGCGGTAGTGGCCGCGCGCGGTGTTCAAGGCCAGCAGCCGATTCAGAACGCCGCCGCCTTCGCGCTGGCTCAGGCGGCGGCGTTGAAAGCATCGCTGTAGTGCGCGATGCCTTCGGGCACCGGCCCATCGAAGGCCAGTGCCATGAAGTAGCCGGGCGGCACGCCCGGCAGTTGCAGGCCCGCACGGGCCTGAAAACCAAAACGCGCGTAATACGCGGGATCGCCCAGCAGCACGCAGCCCGCGGCCTGCATGTCACGCAGTTCAGACAGCGCCTGTTCCATCAGGCGCGAGCCGATGCCGTGCCCTTGCCTTTGCGGCAGGACGGAGATCGGCCCCAAGCCGTACCAGCCTTCGGCCTTGTGGCCGTTGCGATCGGTGATGGTCACGGGCGACAGGGCCACTTGGCCGACGACCTGGCCGTGTTCCTCGGCCACGATGGAATGCGTCAGTTCGTCGGCGGCGCGCAGGGCGCGCACGATGAACTGCTCGGTGTGGCTGGTGTGCGGTGCATCGGCGAAGGCGGCGACCGTGACGGCCTCGATGGCGGCCATGTCGTCAGGTGTTTCGTGTCGTAGCTGGATGGTCATGGACTGCTCTTGGATTCTTTCCTGAAAATATAGAATGGCCTGGGCGTGTCGGCGCTTCGCCCCGCCGGGCTTTCGGGCTGCGCCCCGTGCCAACTTCGCTGTCACGGCCATTCGGCTTCAATCCCTCACGCCTTTGCGCCTGCGGCGCTGCGCGCTTCGCTTGCCTCCAGGGGAAAGCCCTGCGGGCTATCCCCGCCGCGCGATGCTTGGCGCCCCTCGATGCGGCCGAACCGGCTGCGCCGGATCGGCGCGGCCAGCGCTACGCCGCGATGGACGGGGTGCTGGCGAACACGCTGGCGCTTGCTGCAGCAGGTTGCACGGATGCGTGCTGCCCTCAACGCTGGCGGTTCCTGCCCATCACGTCACGAAGGACGGTTCACGGACAACCCGCCCGGCATCGCTATGGAGCTTCCACGCCACGCCTCAAGACCGGCGCCGCAAGGTGCGGGCGGGGCTTTCTCGCCTTTCATTGGGTGGTTGACCTGGCCCGCGTCAGTGGGCGAGCCGGAGAAGCCTTCGGGCGGGGATGCCGAGTCGGCCCCATCTCCTTTCGGAGCGGTTCGGCCCAAGGCGTCCTTGTCTCGTTGTGAATCCTGGCGGTGGCACGGCTGCGCCTCGGGCTTCATGGCTGCAACCGTCCGGCGAAAACAATTTCCCCGCCGCTGCGCGGCTTCCTCGCGCAGCAAATTCTTTTCGCCTCCCGGCTCTCCACTGCGTTTCGACCGCAAGCGGTGCAGCCAGCCCGTTCCCCGCTGGCCGGATCACAACAAGGACGCGATGGGCGCGAACCTTGTTCCACCGAAAGGAGAAATCATCATGGCCAACATCGGCACCTTCACCGCAGACAAAGACGGCTTCACCGGCACGCTCCGCACCCTGACCCTCAACGTCAAGGTCAAGCTGGTTCCCAACGACAAGGGCAGCAGCGAGAACGCCCCCGACTTCCGCCTCCAGGCCGCCGGCCACGACATCGGCGCGGCGTGGAACAAGACCAGCGAGGCAGGGCGGGAATACAAGTCCGTGACCCTCGACGATCCTTCGTTCCCGGCTCCGGTCTATGCCCGCCTGATCGAAGGCGAGGACGGCACGCACGACCTGATCTGGTCGCGCAGCAAGCCCCAGGCGGCGTGACCGCCGCAGCGCCCCGTCCATTGCGGCGGGGCGCTGCGCTATCACTACGTCCCATACCAGACCGAAATAGGCAGTGGCCTTTTTCGGGTCGCATCTTCATGTTGGAAAGCCAGCACCAGCGGCTGCGATCAAAGCATGGCGTTTCGGCGCGTTGCGCCACCGGGCTTTGCGGGCTGCGCCCCGTGCCGTCTTTTCCGTCACGGCCATTCGACTCCAATCCCTCACACCTTCGCGCCTGCGGCGCTGCGCGCTACGCTTGCCTCCAGGGGATCGGCGCAAGGCCCATCCCCGCCGCGCTGCATTTGGCGCCCCTTGAACACCGCCGAACCGGCCTGCGCCGGATCGACCCCGCCCAGCCTACGGCAGGGCTGCCGCTGCGAGCTGGCTTTCAGCCTCGCTCATCAGCACCGCAGTGCTGCATTCGAGCGCGCCGGCAATCTTGAAGATGATCGCCAGCGTTGGCATGTGCTCGCCGCGCTCGATCTTGCCCATGTGCGAACGTTCGACGCCAGCCAAGTGCGCCAGCGATTCTTGCGCGATACCGCGCTCTATCCGCAGCGCACGCACCGCAGCGCCGAAGGCGTGAGCCAACTCGGCGTCATGGGTGGTGGAGCCAGCCGGTCGGCCGGGCTGGACGGATCGCTTCTGCATGGACAGAAGCGTTGATTCGCCGCACAATTAAAACCACGTTATCTTTAACTCATTCATCAAAACCCCACCGTTTTACGGTTCTGCAGAAATCCGTATTTACGGACTCCGACAAAGGCGTAGACCCACGGAATCACAATCGTGTTCATGCCCAAATCCGCCGATACGGTTTTGCGCCTTCACGCTTTGGCGGATTCGTGCAGCCGACGGGAATCGCCATGAATCCGCTCATCACCGAGGACGACCGTGTGTGCCTGCTGGCCCACGGCCAGGCCCGCGCCGCTGGCCGGGCCATCGACCCGGTGCCCGTGGTCCGGTTGTTCACGCCGGACGCACATGTGACTTGGCTGCTGGCCGCGCTCGATCCCGCCGATGGCGACACCGCCTGGGGACTTATCGACCTGGGGATCGGTATACCGGCGCAAGGCACCGTCAAGCTATCCGAGCTGGCCGGCATCGTCGGGCCGCGCCAGCAGCCCGTGATGCGTGACCTCTATTTCTGCCCAACGCGCACGCTGTCGGAATACACCCGGCTGGCCCAGCGCGACGGGGCTATCCCGGACTGAACAAGGCTGACTGTGATTTTTTCAGTCTGGTGTCATGCCGGTCAGGTCTCAATCGGCATTCTTGCGGCATACCCCGGCCAGTCTGATCGAAACAGTCATGATGCGTGGCGCGGGTTGCGGCAGGCTGGACAATGCAGCGCTCCAAGTTCGGAGTGCTGCCGCCGCCGCATTGAGACAAACACTGCAACGCATCGGAGCCATTCGGTCTTGACCCCTTCCACCTATCTTGAACCTCCAAATTTTCCAACGATGGCGATGTAGCGCGTAGTCCCTTCCGTGACGGCGAATCCTGTTCTCAGGGAGGAGGCGCCATGGTCAATCCCCATCACCTCGCGCACTGGTATCCCACTGCGGCGTACCTGTTTGTCCTGTGGCTCGATGCGCTCGCGCTGGCTTGGGAATACCTGCGCAGGAATCCCGACTACCGGCTTGACTGGCTGCGCCATCATCGCCGGCTGCAAGCTGCGCAGCAGGCGGCTCAACGCTGGGGCTTGCGCTTGCTGGAAGACCCAGCCCTGGATGCGCGCGACGCGCATCCGGCCTGGCTGCCCGGCTCCGATGCCGTGGTGCAGCTCTACCCGGATGCCGATCCACCACTGGACGCCGCCGCGTTCGCGTTCTGGCACATCCCCGGCCACAAGCACCTGCTGCATGATGGCAAGGGCCTGGCGCTGATCGCGCGCAGTCCTGGTCGCTGCCTGCGCTTCGCGCTGGCGCCCGGCCTGCAAGACGGCATGGCCGTGGTCCATGCCTATCGCGGCGGCACTACCGCGCCTGCGCGCGGCTATGCGCCGGGCGCAGCCATTGCCGATGCCAAGCCCAGGCCAACACCGGCCGCGCTGCTGGAACTGCATACCCTGCAAGCGCTCGACGCCACCCTGGCGGGCGCGTCCTTGCGCGAGGTCGGTGAAGGCTTGTTCGGCGTGGATGCCTTGGCCGATTGGTACAGCGACGGTGGCCTGCGCTCGAAGGTGCGCCGTCTGGTGCGGCGAGGCGATGCAATGATGCGCGGCGGCTATCGCCGGATAGCACAAATTTCGCCGCTTGAGAAGGGTCGTTCTGATGATGGCGCAAAACGACCCTGAGCAGAACAGCTTGGTTTTCTGAGACTGCCTCCATCCGGTTGCGCTGTGTGGCCGGAGCTTTGAAAGCTATGGAGGTTTACACCATGCGTCCCGCTCCCTTGCGGCCTGCCGCCACTGCTGTCGCTGCGTCCATGCAGCCTCAACGCTACCTGACCAACGACGAAGCTGCCGAGTACCTGCGCCTGTCGCCGCGCACCCTGGAGAAACAGCGCGTGATCGGTGGTGGCCCGCGCTTTCGCAAGTTCGGTCGCCGCGTCATGTACGCCGTGGCCGACCTCGACATATGGGCGGCCGACCGCAGCTTCGAGACGACTTCCGATCCCGAATACGCCGAGCATCATGCGGCGGACAGCCGTGCGCGCTGAACGCTGGCGCGCAGGTGGCCTTTGCCATGTCCAGCTCTGCGCTGCCGCACCGGCAGCAGCCGATGCAGGAACGCGAACAGCTCGACCTGTTCCGCGCCTTGCCCGGCGACATGGCGCCGCGCGACA
>NZ_JASJSQ010000150.1:0-5585 GCF_030236855.1 Stenotrophomonas maltophilia group sp. Smal13 | reverse complement strand
GGCGATGGCGGTGGCGATGGCGGTGGGGATGGTGGTGGCGGCACCGGCCCGGGAGATGGCGATGGCGATGGCGATGGCGACGGAAATTGCACCGATCCGAATGGCTGTACCGGCCCAGGTCCAGGGCCGGGAACGGGCGAGGGCGGTGACGGTGGCGCTCCGGGGCCGACAACTGGACGCCTCTACAAGAAGTCGGGCAAGACAGTTCAGAAGGTGCTTGCAGATTTCAAGACAGCGATTGAGGGCGCGCCGATCCTGTCCAAGGTCAAAGGCTTCTTCGGCAATTGCACGGGCGGTGGTGGCAACTGTCCCACCGCCACATGGGATGGCGGCCAATATGCGGGCAAGTTCGATTTGGGAAGCCTGTGCAGCGGTCCTCTCTTGCAGTTATTTCAGTACGCGGGATTCGTCTTCCTCGCTGGCATGGGCGTTGTAGCTCTGAGGTGGGCCTTGCTATGAAGCGGAACCACCTGATCGTCTTGGCTGCTGTGCTGGCCCTGCTGGCGCTGTCCGCATCGTGGGCATACGCCGATGGAGTTGGGCCTGTAACGGCCATCACCACTTGGGCCAAGGAACAGCTAACGTCGTTGTGGGCTGATTTCTCCGATTTCATGACGGATTTGCAGACCGACTTCATCGAGCTTGTTCTGTCGTTCGTTAAGGCCATCGTGTACCTGATTCCGGCACCGGATTTCCTGTCACAGATCAGCTTCTGCGCAATGCTCAATGCAGCGGGTCCGTGGACAGCCTTCATCGTGGCCCAGCTGCGCGTTGGCGAAGCCATTGCACTGCTCACCGCTGCACTTATCTTCCGCCTTGTGCGGGTTTTCCTCACCGTATTCCAGTGGACGTAACGAAATGATCTTCGGCCATGAAGGGTTGCCGCGCAGCGGCAAGAGCTATGAGGCGGTGCTACATCACATCCTGCCCGCACTACGCGCAAAGCGGCACGTCTACGTGCGCCTCAATGGGGTAGGGGATAGCCTCGACAAGATCGCAGCGCACCTGGGCATGCCCGAAGAAGAGGTGCGCGAGCTTGTCCACATCATGGGCGACAGGGAGGTGGTTGACTGGTGTGTCTGCGACACCGACAACGACGGCGCTATCTCGTTCCCGCACATCGAGAAACATGCCCTGATCGTGATCGATGAGGCACATGAGTACTGGCCGACGAACCGGGCAAACCTACCGGAGCGGACCGCCAATTTCTTCGCCAAGCACGGCCATATTAGCTTGGACATGGTGATCATCTCGCAGGACTGCAAAGACCTGCATCGCCTGATCATCCGCCGTATGGCAAAGAAGAATACGTATACCAAGCTCGATGCTCTGGGGGCGGATCAGCGCTATTCGGTGCGGTTTTATGCAGCCACCGGCACGGGCAAGTATGAGACGGTCGGAACTGAAACTCGCAAGTACGATCCGGCCATATGGGAGCTTTACCACGGTGTGCAGCCGGGCATCGAATCCAACGAGGTCTATAAAGGGAACACCCGCACTCTGTGGAAGACGCTGCGCGGACCGTCCATCCTTATGGGCTTGGCGCTTGTGGTGGGTGTTGTGATGTTGGGGCGATTCTTCTTCGCAGGTGGAACCACCGGCGATAGCGGAACACTGAAAGAGGTTGTCGCCTCGCAGAAGGCCGCTATTCCCGCCATAGCGCACGCGCCGGGCGCGCAACCATCCACAGTGGTCACGACGGTTGCCGAGGCGCCTAAGGCGAAGGAGAAGCTTCCTGCGGGCGTTCAGTACATTCTGGACATGGCGGCCAATGCCAGGGCGCGACACGCAGGCTGGTACGGCCACCGCGATATTGTGGAGTTCCGCGCATCAGGCGGCGGGCAGGTTCTCGACCGCTTCACCACGGAACAGTTGTGGGCGCTGGGGTGGTCTGTCAAACGGACCGAGTTCGGTGTGCTGCTGAGCGCCAAGGGCCACGAGATCATCGCCACCACTTGGCCCGTTGATCCCTTCGGCGAACAGTCCGATTCGACTACCGAGCGTATAAGGGCTGCGGCGGGGTCGCCTGTGACGAGCGCGAGCGAGACACAGCCGACCGCCGCCGCGGCGAACGGGAGCACTCTGATTGCAGTTGGAAAGCGCCCCATGGGCACGTTCCCAGAGACGCCGCCATATCCGGCGAGCTTCTGATTTTCGCGATGGGATACCATGCCCCCCAACCTTGGGGGCGAAATGGACATTCGATCAAGCCTAGTTCTGGCTCTACTGCTGCTTTCGGCACCTGCGCACGCGCAACAACTACGCTCGGCAATCGGCCCGCAGCCAGCGCCCAGGTACACGCCGCCAACTCCGAAGGCGAGCAATCTTGGCGCTGAACCGCTGAAATGCCAGCAGCACCTCGATCCGCGCATTCGGCTCTATTGCGCCGACATTGAACGATCCTTGATCCAGAGCGAGGCGCGTCGCCAAGGCATACCAACGCCATCGAGCGAGATTGTTCGCATGCCTGCCTACGGGAGCGTTGAGGCAAAGCAGCTGGGCGCTGCCTGTATGGGGGGCACTGCAATGCGTCGCCTGAGCAACGGCTGGGAACAGTTGCGAAACGCCAAGGGCGAATGGCTGCGGTGCCGCGAGCAATGAATCGGGGTGTAGGGGCGGCGCCCCTACGGAAGCGCCTTACACGCGCTCGCGGCGTTGTGGCCCCGGTACCGGCAGGATTGCTGCTGGCGGCTCGGCGTCAGGGCCAGCCATCGCCACCGCCGAACGCTGTTTGCGTTGGCTCACAACATCCCGCAAATTGACGACAGTGGCAGGATGATGGCGAATGCCGGCGTCTCGATTGCGCCCATTTCTGGAACTGTCGATCGACGGCGCCGAACGGGCAGCTTCCATCATCCGGCGCCATTCTTGCGCTTGGCAGGCGGTGAGCGACAACCACGCCAGGTCTTCAGGTAGCAGCTCGCGGCCCTCAGGGGTGATCAGGCGATCACCGAGGAAAGAAAAACCGGCCCAAGGGCCGGTCAAGTCGATACGGTGGTGCGGGTCGAACACGATCATGCCGCGATCTCATCCTTGGCCGGGGTCTGAGGGCGCAGGCAAGAGCCGAGCCAGAGGCCCAGCCATTGCCACGCGGAGCCAACAAAAGCCCAGATTCGACGGATACGCCATTTCGCATAATGTATATTATGTTACGAACAGGGCCGCTGCCGAGAAGCCTGAGCCTCCCCAGTCCTCAGATTGTTGAGCGCTGTGAACTTGGTGCAGCTTGTGCGGCAACTTGTAGCAACTGATGCGCTGAGCTGCGTGCACTGCCAATGACTCGCTGTGACTTTGGTGCATCACCAATGGTAGGTCGCGAATTTGAAGCAACGCCAATGGCACATCAGGGCGCTTCATCTAGAGCTAGAGATGGTACCAAGGCAGCGCATTGGTACCATTTCCCCAAGCAACGAAGACATCTAGAGCTTGCTTTACGAAGCTGAGGGCGCCATCGAACTCAACCCTCAGCCGCTATGCTTGAGGATCCAGTCTCCAGCCGCCTTGCTGATGTATCCGTAGTATTCACCAGGCGGCACACGAGAGACGAAGATTCGATCATTCTTGTCGAGCTTTTGCTGAAGATCTGCGCAGAGCTGATGGGCTGTGATGTTCGCGGAAACCCAACGAACCGACTCCAAGGCCGCATCCGCTACATTCTGATAGCGCTCCAAGTGTTTAATGAACGCAGCTCTCTTGGCGTTGTAGTCCACTTCCTTGTTCAAGTTCCAGGTCACTACATAGACAGCCATTTCGATCCTTCGCGTCTGACACCCACTGTGTCCACGTGATCTTAGCAAGTGCGACGCACGTCCCGGAATGGGCGGCGATTACTGGCGCCGGAACACTAGAAAATCATCACCCTGCCCTATGAAATTCGACTTCCGATAAGATATATTTATCGGAACTCAGGCTATTTTTAAGCCCTACTTTCAACCACTTATGGGCGACCTTCTTCCAGCTCTGACCACCGCGGCTCCTGCCAATCCGACTGTGGCGCAGCTCTCGCAGTCCTCGGCGGACGCGGTGCGCGAAGTCTTCGCCGAAGCGGCCTCGGCCAACACCACGCGCAGTTACGCCACCGCCTTGCGCTACTGGGCGGCCTGGTACCAAGGCCGCTACGGAGCGGTCATCGCCATGCCGGTCGACGCGTCTTGCGTGATCCAGTTCATCATCGATCATCTGGCCCGGCGCTCAGGCGATGCCCTGACCTGGGAGCTGCCGCCGACACTGGATGCGCTTTTGGTGGAAGGCAAATTCAAGCAGCGCCAAGGACCGCTCAAGCTGTCGACCATCGTCCACCGCGTTGCGGTGCTCTCCAGCGCCCATCAATTGCTCAAGCTGGCCAATCCCTGCGAAAGCAGCGAGGTTCGGCAGCTGCTGGCCAAGGGCCGTCGCGCCGCACATAAGCGCGGCGAGCGGCCGAGCAAGAAGACGGCGATCACTGCGACCGAATTGATGGCGATGATTGCGACCTGTGAGGACGATCTTGTTGGGAAACGTGATCGTGCCCTGCTCTACTTCGCCTTCGCCAGTGGTGGGCGCCGTCGGAGCGAGACGGCCCATGCCGTCTTGAGCAAGCTTGCGCCGATCGACGGCGGCTACCTCTACCACCTGGACGTCGGCAAAACGCTTCAGGAGGGCGTCAAAGCAGGCGGCTCGCCGGACAAGCCCTTGTTAGGTCCACCGGCCGAAGCGCTTCGCACCTGGATCGAAGCGGCTGGACTGCAGGAGGGTGCCCTCTTCCGCCAATTGACACGCGGGAAAGTTGGGGCCGGCTTGTCACCCAAGTCGGTGGCCACCATCATCCAGAATCGCGCCCGCGCTGCCGGATTGGTGGGGAGCTTTGGCGGTCACAGCCTACGATCGGGTTTCGTAACGGAAGGTGCTAGGCAAGGAATTGCCCTGCCAGCCATTATGGCAATGACCGATCACCGATCGGTGGTCAGTGTCATCGGCTACTATCAGGCCGGTGCGGCCGAAACGAATCCGGCGGCTCGAATGCTGGAAGCTGCCGCAAGGTCAAGTGCCGAGCGCCCCATAGGGCGGTATGGAGACACGACGAGCACTGAGTCCTAGGCAATCGTGCGGTCAAACTAGTAGAAGTATCCTTTGATCGTCGCGGCTTCGCTGCGATCTATCACTGTCGGTCTCTGATGATCTCCCGTCGCAGTCGGCCCTCACGTCACGGAGATCGGGTGATCTGTGCCCGATGCTTGAGTCGGCCGTCTCCAGTAAATCGCGCGCGGCTACACCAAAGATCCTGCGATGCTTGGCGGTGCGAAAGGCAATGGCCACTCGACCCTGACGTCCGATTTGCCGCTCTCGCATGGCAAGAAGAATCCCGTTTATGCGGTCATGGTCGAAGGTCCGGACGGCACCAGATTGCAAGCAGAAGCGGAGCTTCGTCTCGACCACTTTCGACCTGGCGGCTACAAACTGATTGCCTATCTCCCTAGACTCGATAAAGCTGATGTGCCCGTGATTAGCAAAGTCTGGAAGGTGTAAGTCGAGCCTCCGTTTCGGGCCGACAGCTGCCATGCTTCACCCCCGATAACTTCCCCTCCCCTCCCCTTTTATTCCCTTTA
>NZ_JASJSQ010000014.1:0-80434 GCF_030236855.1 Stenotrophomonas maltophilia group sp. Smal13 | reverse complement strand
CACCGCAGGTCCGGCGAGGGCGAAGAGGCGCGGGTGTCTGAGCGCAGCGAGTTCCGCGCCGTCCCTCGCCGGACCGAGGAGAACAGGGCACCGACGTGCGCAGCACGTCGGCTCGCGGCCGGCGGAGCGTTTCTTTTGGTTACTTTTCTTTTCGCGAAAAGAAAAGTAACGCCCGACCCAAAGTCAGTTGTACGCCAGGCCAGCCGCAAGGCAGAGATCAACCCAGCATCTCCAGCCCGCGCACTTCGGTGATGCCCAGCCCCGGCACGTCGCTGATGCTGATCTCCGATTCGTTGAAGTGCACGCCGCCACTGACCGGGTCGAACTGGCCCAGCGAGGGGCCGTCGAGGTCGACCTTGGTGATCACATCGCTCTTGGCCACCGCCAGGTGCACCGCCGCGGCCACGCTGATGCTCGATTCGATCATGCAGCCGATCATGCAGGGCACGCCGTAGATGCCGGCGATGTCGGCAATGCGGATCGCGTTGAACAGGCCGCCGGTCTTCATCAGCTTGATGTTGATGATGTCGGCCGCGCGCTGCTGGATCAGGTCCATCACCTGGCTCGGGCTGAACACGCTTTCGTCGGCCATCACCGGCGTGTTGACGCGGTCGGTCACGTACTTCAGGCCACTGATGTCGGCGGCCTTCACCGGCTGCTCCAGCAGCTCGAGCACCACGCCCGCTTCCTCCAGCGTGCGCATGGCATGCACCGCCTGCTTGGCGGTCCAGCCCTGGTTGGCGTCCAGCCGCAGCAGGGCGCGGCCTTCCACAGCAGCGTGGATCGCCTTGACCCGTTCGATGTCCAGGCCGATGTCCTTGCCGACCTTGATCTTCAGCGACTCGAAGCCGCGTTCGATCGCCGATAGCGAATCGGCCACCATCTTGTCGATGTAGTCCACGCTGATGGTGATGTCAGTGGTGATCACCGGGTCGCCGCCGCCCAGCATCTGGTACAGCGGCGCGCCATGCAGCTGTGCCCACAGGTCGTACAGCGCGATCTCCACCGCCGCCTTGGCGCTGGTGTTGCGCTCCATCGCGGTCTGCACCAGACCGCACAGGCGATTGAGGTTGGCCACGTCCTGGCCGATCAGGCGCGGCGCGATGAAGTGACGGATCGCTTCGATGATCGAGCCGTGGGTATCACCGGTGATCACCGCGGTGGCCGGCGCTTCGCCGTAGCCGGTGTGGCCGGTGTCGGTGCGGATCAGCACCACTACGTCTTCCACGGTTTCCACCGTGCGCAGGGCGGTCTTGAACGGTGTTTTCAGCGGCACGCGCAGCATGCCCAGTTCGATGGCAGTGATCTTCATTCAGGGGGTCTTGGCACGCAGGCGTTGGATGTTGGTGATGCGGTCGATGTAGCGGACGCTGTCGCTGGCCATCATCGGCTCCAGCGGGGTGACCGAAACACCATTGAGATGGGCCTGCACACGCTTGCCGTCAGCACCGAACCAGCTGCCGCCCGCCGTATCGTGGATCACCCATGTGCGGCCGTCGACGTGGCCGATGGCCATCATCACGTGGCCGGGGATGTAGACCAGATCGCCCACCTGCAGATCGGTGACGGCGCGGTCGCGCACGTCCTTGCCGTCCTTGCCGGTGAACGGTACGCGGTCCAGCGCCGGACTGATCGCCTGAGCACTGGTATTGCGCGGTAGGAGCACGCCGAAGCTGCGGTAGATCTCGGAAACGAAACCGCTGCAGTCGCGGGTGTCGTAGTCGTGGCCCCAACCGTAGCGCTCGCCGAGGAACTTGAAGGCCTGCTGCAGCAGCAGGCGTGGGGTCAGCGGCAGGTAGTCGGCGGCGGTGTCCTGCGAGCGCGGCAGCAGCGCCGGCACCAGCTTCAACCGGCCATCGGCTTCGCGTACCGGCAACTGCACCACCCACGCGGCGTGCGCCTGCTGGCCGTTCACCGGCTCTGACGCCGGCCAGTCGGCCAGCACCGGCAGGCGCACGCCCATGTCCAGCTGCAGGCGCGAGACGCGTGGTTCTTCCGGGGTGTATGCGGTCTGCGCGGTGGCACCGGTGATGATCCGGTACGGTCCTTTCGCGCCGTAGCCGAGCACTGTGGCCTTGTCGCCGTTGGCGATGGCGTCGGCCTCGATCCATGCGCTGTAGCGCTCGCTGTGCACGAACAGCCAGCGGCCGTCGGCACTGTGATGGACCACGGCGACCTTGTCACCGGGGAACAGTGCCGATTCCTGGAAGCGGTCGATGTCGGTGTCGCCGACGGTGCTGAAGACGCGCTCGCGGGTGGGGAAAGTACGCAGTGCAGCGCGCTTCACCACCAGCCCGTATTGCGGTGTCGTCTGCGCGGGAATGGACTGCAGGCCCAGATTGGCTTCGGTCGCGCTGCGCAGTGCCGGCGCAACGGCCTGGCCCTTGTCGTTGTACAGAGTGCGGGTGGGCCAGCTCGACAGCGCGGTGATGCTTGCGCGCACCGCCGCCGCATCCAGCTGGGCTGGCAATGCGGCGATGTCCTGGATGTGGCCGTCCTGTGCCCGCATCCGCGCGTTCTGTGCCTCGATCTGGCTGCGGTCCAGGATCGGCACATCGGCGTTGTCCAGGCGCGCGGCCCAGTACTGGGGGGTGAGGTAGGCCTCGTGCAGGCCGATCACATAGGGCAGCGGCGCGCCGGGATCAGGCGTCGGGGAAGCGAGTGCGAAGGCCGGTGCGGCCAGCAGGCACAGGGCCAGGGTCAACCGGCGCGGCCAGCGCCGGCGCGGTTCGCGGGAAGCCAGGATCATGCGCTGCACACCCTCCTCGAATGCCTGTTGGAATATTTATTCCTTTCGGCGTCGAAAGCAAGAATAAATTATTGACCGGTCTCCCGGCCCGTGTTACACAGCCGTTACCACCCGCGCTTGGGAAGTGTCGCTGTGGATCCTGCCGTTCGCAAACTGCGTCTGCCTGCTGCTGCCGGCCTGAGTGCCGCGCTGCTGCTGTGCGCGTGGTCGGCGGGAGCGGAGCCGCCACCCTCGGCCATCCAGTTCGCGCGCGTCGTGCAGATGATCGACGCGGGACGGTTCTCCGAAGCCGGCAGCGAACTGAACACCTGGTCGGCTGCGGACGCGGCGGAGCCTGGCGTCAGTTTCGACGACATCGCGTTCCAGGAAGAGCGCATGCGCCGCATCCGCCTGGATTTTTCACTCGACGAAGCCGCCGCCAAGTCTGCCGTGCGCCGCTGGATTCCCGACCTGACCGACGAGGAATTCGCACGCTGGGACCAGCTTGGACTGATCGAACACCTCGACATCGATGGCACGCGCTGGTACTTCAAGCGCGCACCGTCGAACCTGTTCCTGCTCGGCGACGAAGCACGTGGACGCCGCCGCGCGGATGCACCGATGCCGGCGCCGGGCCCAAACGAGGTGCTCAACGCGCACCACGCACGCGTGCTTGCCGCAGCGGAACAAAGTGGCCAGGCGTCGGTACTGCCGCAGCGCATTGAATTCACCCAGTCGCTCACGGTGAAAGCCGATGCGGTGCCGGCCGGCGAGACCGTACGCGCCTGGATTCCGTACCCGCGCGAGATACCCGGCCAGCAGGAGCAGGTGCAGTGGCTGGGCAGCACCCCGGGCAAGGCGCGCGTGGCGCCAGCCAGCACCCTGCAGCGCACGGCCTATCTGGAAGCCAAGGCGGTGGCGGGGCAGCCGACGCGCTTCGAGGTCCGCTACGCGGTCACGATCCTGGCCTGGCATACCGCGATCGATCCGGCCAAGGTGCAGCCGACACCGGCCGATCCGGCACTCAAACCCTACCTGGCCGAGCAGCCGCCGCACGTGCGATTCACGCCGGCACTGAAGCTGTTCTCCGACCAGGTGCTGCAGGGGGAAACCCGCCCGTATGAAGTGGTGCGCAAGCTGTTTGCTGCCGTGGATCGCATTCCATGGGCCGGTGCGCGCGAATACTCCACGATCAGCAACATCAGCGATTACGCGCTGCGTGCCGGACATGCCGACTGCGGCCAGCAGACGCTGTTGCTGATCGCGCTGCTGCGCATGAACGGCATTCCCGCGCGCTGGCAGTCGGGCATGGTGTTCTCCGTCGATGGCAGCGGCTACAACAACCTGCATGACTGGGGGCAGGTCTACCTGGCGCCGTATGGCTGGCTGCCGATGGATGTGACCACCGGCGCGCTGGCCAGCGACGTGCCTGCCCTGCGCGATTTCTACCTGGGTGGCCTCGACGGCTACCGCATCGCCTTCAACGACGATTTCGGCCAGCGCTTCGCGCCGGCCAAGCAGCACTTCCGCTCGGAAACGGTCGACTCGCAGCGCGGCGAGGCCGAGTGGGCAGGCGGCAACCTGTACTTCGACCAATGGAGCTACGACTTCCAGTGGCGGGTACTGCCAGCCGGGCAACGCTAGCGCGACACATCGCACTCCACACCATTCAATTCTTGCAGGAGAGAGCAGGGGATGAAGGCTTACAGCATCAAGCGGGCGGCGTTGTGCGTCGCCCTTGGGGCGTGTCTGGGCGTGATGCTGCCCGGCACCGCAATGGCGCAGAACGTGAGCGGCGCGGTGGCGGGCCGTGCCACCGCCGGTGATCAGGTGACCGTGGTCAGCAACAGCACGGGCCTGACCCGCTCTGTCACGGTCGGTGCCGATGGCAGCTATCGCCTTGGCCAGCTACCGGTGGGCGACTACCAGTTGCAGCTCAGCCGTGATGGCCAGAAGCTGGGTGATCAGGTTGCTGTCAGCGTCGCGATCGGCGGCACCACCACGGTCAATCTGGCAAGCGGCGGCGGCGTCACCAATCTCGATGCGTTGCAGGTGGTCGGCACACGCGTGGTCAATCGCGTGGATGTCTATTCCACCGAAACATCCTTCAACATCAATCGACAGGAAATCTCGCGCCTTCCTGTGGCGCAGGACCTGTCTGCGGTCGCACTGATGGCGCCTGGCGTGGTCGGCGGCAACTCGTCCTTTGGTGGCTTGTCCTTCGCCGGCTCGTCGGTGGCTGAAAATGCCGTCTTCATCAATGGCCTGAATGTCACCGACATGTACACCCGTCGCGGCTTCAGTACCGCGCCGTTCGCCTTCTTCAAGGAGTTTCAGGTCAAGACCGGCGGATACTCGGTCGAGTTCGGCCGCTCCACCGGTGGCGTGATCAATGCGGTGACCCGTTCGGGCAGCAACGAGTTCGAAGGCGGCGTGGAAGTCACCGCTGAACCCAGTGCATGGCGCTCCAGCGGCGGCGACCACTTCCATCGTGATGGAACCCCGCATTCGTATGGCAGCCGCGACAACAACTCGTTCCTGAAGACCAACGTGTGGGGCTCCGGTCCGATCATCAAGGACAAGCTGTTCCTGTTCGCGATGTATGAAGACCGCAGTGACAAAGGGCACAACACCTCGTCCGATGGCAGTACCTGGTTCAAGAATGATTCCGGCAACGGCTTCTGGGGCACCAAGCTGGACTGGAACATCAACGACAACCACAGCCTGGCGCTGCTGGCGTTCTCCGACGAAGGTGACGTCACCAACGCCTCGTATGGCTACAACTGGAACGCAGACCAGCTCGGTGCATGGGGCGGTGATTCGGTCACCGAGACGGGTGGTCGCAACTGGTCGGCCGCCTATACCGGCCACTTCGGCCAGAACTTCACCGCCCGCGCCATGGTCGGCCAGAACAACCAGCGTGCGTTCACCAATTCGTCGCTGGATCAGGCGTGCAGCCCGGTGTTCACCGACAGCACCTACGGCCCGCGCCTGGGCAAGCTGCAGGGCCTGCGCGCAGGCTGCCACCCCACCGGCACGGCAGTGGCCGAGCGTGACGATACCCGTGACGTGGCGCGACTGGACTTCGAATGGCAGCTGGGTGATCACCTGCTACGCTTCGGTGTCGACCGTGAGCTGATGACCACAAAGCAGTCCACCAGCTACCCCGGTCCGACCGAGTTGAGCTACACGGCCTACGTAGCGCGACCTGGCGATGAAGTCTGGGACGGTGCCAATGCCTACGTGCCAGCAGGCGTTACCGAAATGCTGCGTGCGCGCAACCGCAAGTCGGGAGGCACGTTCGAGACTGAAGCCAATGCCTTCTACGTGGAAGACATCTGGAACATCACTCCGAACCTGATGCTCAACCTCGGCGTGCGCTGGGACCGTTTCGAAAACCGCACCGCCGCCGGCAAGGCGTTCATCAAGATGGACGACCTGGTCGCGCCGCGTGTGGGCTTCTCGTGGGACATGCGCGGTGATGGCAGCACCAAGCTCTTCGGCAACGCCGGCCGCTACTACCTGCCGGTTACCAACAACATCAACGTGAACTTCGCCGGTGGTCTCACCGACGAATACAGCTATTACGTGCTCAATGGCTGGGAACAGAAGACCTCGCCGACAGGCTCGCCGTACATGGCACCGATCGTCGGCCAGCAGATCGGGCCTACCGACACCCGCATGAACACCGGCGGTGCCGATCTGCGCCAGAGCGTGGACCGCGACCTGAAGGCGGTCTACCAGGACGAATACATCCTGGGCTTCCAGAACATGATCAACCAGGCCTGGTCGTGGGGCGTCAATGCCACCTACCGGCGCATGACCCGCGCTCTGGATGACATCCGCATCAACTACACCCCGTGCGGCCCGACCCCCAGCACGCTGTGGCCGATCGCCAACCCGGGCGAGAGCCTGACGATCTGGGGCGACAAGAGCATCGGTTGCGCCAACGACGGCTGGATCACCATCGACACCGCCAACAGCGGCTATCGAAAGGGCGGCAGTGGCGAGGTGATCGGTTACTCCAAGCCCAAGCGCACCTACAAGGCGCTGGAGTTCCAGATCGACCGTGCATGGGACGAGAAGTGGATGTTCAACGCGTCCTACCTGTGGTCGAAGAGTGAAGGCAACTTCGAAGGACCAGTGAACTCCGATACCAACTACGGTGATACCGGCATGGTCCAGTTCTGGGACCACCCCGCCACCAACGAGCGCTACGGCGTACTGTTCAACGACTTCCGCCACCAGTTCAAGCTGCGAGCTGCGTACGCACTGAACAAGCAATGGTCCTTCGGCACCACGTTGCAGGTGCAGTCCGGTGGCCCGATCACTGCGTATGGCGTGATGTGGCCAAACGACTCCATCGCCGGTGGCAGTACCTCCAGTGAAGGTAGTGGCGGTGGCACCGGTTGGCTGTGCGTGGCCAACTGCTCCGGCCCATACAACCAGCGACAGTTCGAGTACAGTCCGCGCGGCGCGTTCGGTCGCCTGCCATGGACGTGGACCATGGGCGCCAATGTGACGTGGCGTTTGCCGGTGGAAGGCATCGACCTCAGCGCACGGCTGTCGGTCTACAACCTGTTCAACAATCAGAAGACCATCAACGTGCACCAGCGCTATGAAGCGCAGCCCGGCCAGTACCGCGAGGCGACGTTCGCCACCGGGACGCGCTGGCAGGCTCCGCGCTATACACAGTTGGTGGTGACCTGGAATTTCTGAGGCTGCATCCCGTGCCGTCCGTGTGGGCGGCGCGGGCATTGGAAGGGAAGCGTGCATGCATCATCTGCTGATCCTCGCAGCCGCATTGGCCGCACCCTCCGCATCGGCGACCGACACCGCCTCCCTCGATGCCGATGTCGCCGCCGTGGTTCAGCACGAGCACCTGCCCGGGCTGGCCATGGCGGTGATCGAGAATGGGCGCGTGGTCTATCGCCATGCCGAGGGCGCGCGTGGCGATGGCGGCCGCATCGACGAGGACACGCTGTTCAAGATCGCCTCCAACAGCAAGGCGATGACCGGCGCGTTGCTGGCGCGGCTGGTGCAGCAGGGCAAGCTGCGCTGGGATGATCCGGTGCAGCGGCATCTGCCGGGCTTCCGCATGCATGACGCATGGGTGGGCCAGCAGATGCAGGTGCGCGACCTGCTGATCCACAACAGCGGTCTCGGTCTGGGCGCCGGTGATCTGATACTGTGGCCGGAGCCGAACACGTTCACCCGCGCCGACATCATTGCCGGACTGGCGCACTTGAAGCCGGTCAGCAGCTTCCGCAGCCACTATGCCTACGACAACCTGATGTACGTGGTGGCCGGCGAAGTGGCCGCTGCGGCCGGTGGCAAATCGTACGACCAGTTGATGCGCGAGCAGGTGTTCGAACCACTCGGTATGACGCGCTGCCAGGTGGGGGCCTGGTCGGTGAAGCGCGTAGGCAACGTCGCGCAGCCACATGCCTGGCGTGGTGATCGCAATGAGGTGGTGAACGCCGACGGTGCCATCAGCCCGGACCTGCCGTCGATGGCGGCCGGAGGCATCCGCTGTTCGCTGCGTGACATGACGCGCTGGATGCAGGTACTGCTGGATCCTGCCGTGGTGCCGGACTGGTTGGACAGTGAACAGCGCAGCACGTTGTGGACATTACACATGCCGATGCCGCTGGGTGAGCGCCAGCGGCGCTGGGACAACGCGCATTTCTACGGCTACGGCTATGGCTGGCGCGTGTCTGACATGGATGGGCAGTGGAAGGTGGCACACACCGGCACGCTGTCAGGGATGTACTCGTCGCTGGCGCTGCTGCCCGACCGCAAGGTGGGTGTGGTGATGCTGATCAATGGCGAAGGCGAGGATGCGCGTACCGCGTTGATGCAGGCCGCGCTGAAGCGCTTCACCGCAGCGGACGATGCGCGGCCTGCGATGGAGTACCTGGCCGAATTGAAGGCAGACAAGGCAACGCGGGCGGCGACCGGTCATTCGCGGCCGTCCACTGTTGCGGCGCAGGAGACGAGCCGCACGGATCTGCCGCACTGGCAGGGCCGTTACCGCGATCCGTGGCTGGGCCTGGCTTCGCTGTGCCCGGGCAAGAACGGCCTGCGCTTCAGCGTCGACAAGTCGCCCCGACTGCAGGCCACGGTGCTGCAGTTGCAGGGGCGCTGGCTGCTGCGCTGGGATACGCTGGGCGAAGACGCACAGGCTTGGCTGCAGCCCGGTGACGGTGCGCCGCCCACACTGGACCTGCGTGCCATCGACCCGGACATCGACTTCAGCTATGACTTCCAGGACCTGCATTTCACTCGTACTGGCGACTGCCCTGGCAGCGAGCGCCAGCGCCGCTGAGCCGCCGCGTGTTTCGCCGGCCACTGATGCCGCCAGCGCCGGATTAGTGGAGGTCCGCACGTTGTCGCCAGGCATCGAGATGGACATCCGCTACGCCGGCGCGAACAACTTCACCGGCGCGCGCGTGCCGGGTTACGAGGCGCCGTCCTGTTACCTGCTGGCGCCGGTGGCGAAGGCACTGGCACAGGTGGAACAGGACCTGCGCGCGGATGGCTTTGGCCCGCGCCTCTACGACTGCTACCGGCCGGTGCGTTCGGTGCAGGCCTTCATGGCCTGGGTGAACGATCCGCGCGAGCGCTCGCGCAAGGCTTTGCAGTACCCGGATCTGGACAAGCCACGGCTGCTGGTCGACGGCTACATCGCCGAGCGCTCCGGCCATAGCCGCGGTGCCACCGTCGACCTCGGTCTGCTCGATTGCCGCAGCGGTACCTGCACGCCGCTGGACATGGGGACGGATTTCGATTTCTTCGGCCCTCGTGCGCACACGCAGACAAGCGGATTGAGCGATGCACAACAGGCCAATCGCAAGCAGCTGGTGCAGGCGATGGCACGCCGTGGTTTCGTCAACTATCCGCAGGAGTGGTGGCACTACACCCTGCAGCCCGAACCGGACCCGGGCACCGCATACGACGTCCCCGTGCGGTAGGGACATCGGCAGAGGGGCGCCGCTGTTGGTAGGTGTCGACCTTGGTCGACACGGTAGATCCACGCCATGCGTGGACGCCTTTCGTTCAATCATCGGAGTATTCGATTTCGATGGGGATTCATCCACGCATGGCGTGGATCTACCGGGGCTAACGGATTGGGTCCGAGGCAGATCCCTTACACTGGCCGCCTCTTCATCCCTGCCCACCCGATGAACCTTCCCCTGCACTTCGGCCTGCTCGGTACCCTCGAAGCGGGCGCCATCGCCCTGCTGGTCGGGCTGCTGGTGTACTTCCTGTGGTCGCAGCTGTGCCGGCTCCTGCACTGGACGGTCGGCCACGCGATCGGCTGGTCCTGCGTCATCGCCGTGATCATCTCCGCCGGCATCGATGCATGGAAGCTGTTCTACATGGGCATCGTGCGTCTGGAGTCGCCCCTGTATGCGCGCCTGTTCCTCGCCACCATCCACGATCCGAACGAACTCGGCAGCCGCGTAGTGCTGGAAATCGCCGGTGCGCTCACTGGTGTTGCCCTCGGCTGGGTGGTGTTCAGTTCGCGGTCATCGGCTCAGAACGTCGACTGACGCAGGTTTTTCGTTCGCTGCCGGTTAAATCAGGCAGCGCTGAATGCGCAGCTTATGAGCCACTCACTTCATGCTAACCACCGCGCTAAAGCATGCGCGTAGGCGAGTGGTTAATCGTGCGTGTTGACGCCGGTCGCGAGGCAAAATCGATTCAGAAAGGCGGTGGCAGGGTAGGTGCCGTGCGGAGACAACACGCCGCGCAACACCACCCAATTGGTAGGAGACACCCCTGATGACTATTCGCAACCGCAAGCCCCTGATCGCCCTGATCGTCGCCGCCGGCAGCGTGCTGGCCATTCCGGCGATGGCCCAGTCGGCCAAGCAGCAGGCCGCGCAGGCACAGAACGAGGCCGCGCAGGCGCAGCAGTCGGCGGCACAGGCAGGGCAGGCGGCTGACCAGGCGACCAACGCGGCCGCAGCGGCTTCGGCACAGGCCAATGGCGGTGGCCAGACCTGGGCCAGCATCGATACCGATGGCAACGGCACTATCAGCAAGACCGAGGCGCAGGTGAACGCAGGCCTGGCCCAGGTGTTCGACCAGGCCGATACCAACAAGGACGGCGAGCTGAGCGCCGATGAGTACAAGGCCTACGTGGCCGCCCAGCAGGCTGGTGCAGGTGCCGGCGCGGCGCAGGGCCGCTGATCCACGCCTGATTCGGGAAGACCGGTGCATGGGGACCCGGGCGGCTGCGGCCGCCCGGGTTTTTGCTGTATTGACGGCGCCCGCAGCGGGCTCGACCATCCGCACATGGCAACCCTCAAAACCCATTTCGAGGCCATGGCACGCTACAACGCCTGGGCCAACCAGCGCCTGTACGCCGCCGTGGAGGCGTTGCCCGAGGAGGACTACCGCAGGCCGTGCGGCGCGTTCTTCGGCTCCGTCGAAGGTACGCTCAACCACCTGCTGGTGACGGATCGCATCTGGCTGCGCCGGTTGGCCGGGCAGGGCGATACCGGCTATGCGCTCGATACGCTGCTGTTCACCGATTTCACCGCGCTGCGTCAGGCGCGGATCGAGGAGGATGCCGGCATCGTCGCGTTCGTACTCGGGCTGTCCGACGCGGCGTTGGCGACCCGTGTCGCCTATCGACGCGTGTCCACGCCCGAACCGCAGCTGCAGCGGGTGGACGCCGGGCTGGCGCACTGGTTCAACCACCAGACCCATCACCGCGGCCAGGTACATACACTGCTGACCCAACTGACCGGCCAGGCCCCGGCACTGGACCTGCTGGTCTACCAGCGCCAGCACGGCGACTGAGCGTGCCCGGTGTCCCACGTGCCGGGACGGCGGTATCCTTGTGCGATGAACACCCCCACGCCTGCGCCGTCGCGCGCCATCGGCCTGGTCGGTTTTGACGGTGACGATACGCTGTGGAAGAGCGAGGACTACTACCGCAAGGCCGAGCAGGATTATCTTGACCTGCTGTCGCGCTACGTCGACGTGCATGACACGCAGACCGCGCGCCACCTGCTGGAAGTGCAGCAGCGCCACCTGGGCACCTTCGGTTACGGCGTGAAGAGCATGACGCTGTCGATGATCGAAGCGGCCATCGACATCACCGGCCAGCGCATCGAGGCCAAGGACATCCAGCGCATCCTGGACATCGGCCACGACACCCTGCGCCACCCGGTCGAACTGATCGACGGGGTGCGTGAAGCAGTGGCTGCGATCGCCGAGCACTACCCGGTGGTGCTGATCACCAAGGGCGACCTGTTCCACCAGGAAGCGAAGATCAAGGTCGCCAACCTGGCCGAGCTGTTCCCGCGCATCGAGATCGTCTCCGAGAAGGACCCGGAAACCTACGCCCGCGTGCTGGCCGAATTCGACCTGCCGATGCAGCGCTTCGTGATGGTCGGCAACTCGCTGCGCTCGGACATCGAGCCGGTGGTGACCCTGGGCGGCTGGGGCGTGCATACCCCGTACGCGGTGACCTGGGCCCACGAGACCCAGCACGGCGTGGCTGACGATGAACCGCGCATGGTCACCGCCGATACCGCCCACGATTGGCCGGCCGCACTGGCCGCGATCGAGGCCAAGGCGGCTGCGGCGGCCTGACAGGACCCGGCGGCTGCGGCAGAATCGGGGCATGAACGTCCGACTGCGCGCGCTATTGTTGTCCCTGCTGCTGGTGCCGGCCACCGTGCTGGCCCAGCAGACCGCCGAGCGTTCGGCGGCCTACACGGTGGAAACCGGTGACCGCTGGGTCGATGCCCAGCTGCAGGACATCAACCACTACGCCGAACGCTACCCCGACGCCTTCCTCGACGAAGTGTCGCGCTATGCCGAGGTGCCGCGCGGTTACATCAGCGCGCTGTTCACCACCCATGGCTGGCAGGCCGGGGATATCTACTTCGCCTGCTTCTGGGCCAAGGCCAGCGGCCAGACCTGCCGCGACAGCGTGCGCGCCTTCAGCCAGGACCCGGAGGGCGGATGGGAGGCGGTGGTGAAGCGCATGCCGGTCAAGCCGGACAACCTGCATTACCGCGCCGTGCGCCATGCCATCGTGGCCAGCTACCAGCACTGGGACCGGCCGATCACCCTGGATGCCACCCTGAGGCGCCAGCTCAAGCGGTAGTGCCGCCCGCTGGCCGGCAACTGCATCATTCCAGGCATCCCGAGGTTGCCGGCCAGCGGCCGGCACTACCGATTTCCTTCATGTTGCTCTGCATATCGCCGCGGCCCCGCGCTCCGGCGACAATACGGGTTCGAGCTGTTCCCCGTTCCCGTAATCGAGTGACTGATGAGCGCCTCTTTCGTTTCGCCTGATGTGATCCGCCGCCTGTTCGCGCAGGCCATGTCCCGCATGTACCGCACCGAAGTGCCGCTGTACGGCACGCTGGTGGAACTGGTGGAGCGGATCAACGCGCAGGTGCTTGACCAGGACCCTGCGCTGGCCGCGCAGCTGCAGCGCAACGACGAGCGCGCGCGCCTGGATGAAGAGCGCCACGGCGCGATCCGGGTCGGCACCGTGCAGGAACTGGCCACGCTGCGCCGCCTGTTCGCGGTGATGGGCATGTACCCGGTCGGCTACTACGACCTGTCGGTGGCCGGCGTGCCGGTGCACTCCACCGCGTTCCGCCCGCTGACCGGTGCCGCGCTGGCGCAGAACCCGTTCCGCGTGTTCACCTCGCTGCTGCGCCTGGAGCTGATCGAAGACGAAGCGCTGCGTGCCGAATCGGCAAAGATCCTTGCACGTCGCCGCATCTTCACCGAGGGCGCGCTGGCGCTGATCGAGCAGGCCGAGCGTGACGGCGGGCTGTCGCAGGCCGATGCCGAGCGCTTCGTCGATGAAGCACTGGAAACCTTCCGCTGGCACGGCGATGCCACCGTCGATCTGCCGACCTACCACGCGCTGCACAACGCGCATCGGCTGGTGGCCGACGTGGTCAGTTTCCGTGGCCCGCACATCAACCACCTGACCCCGCGCACGCTGGATATCGACGCGGCGCAGGCGGCGATGATCGAGCATGGCATGGCGGCCAAGGCGGTGATCGAAGGCCCGCCGCGCCGTGCCTGCCCGATCCTGCTGCGGCAGACCAGCTTCAAGGCACTGGAAGAAGCCGTGCAGTTCCCGGACAGTGAGGGTGGTGATGCCGGCACCCACACCGCGCGCTTCGGCGAGATCGAACAGCGTGGCCTTGCCCTGACCCCGAAGGGCCGCGCGCTGTACGACCAGCTGCTGTCGCAGGCACGCGATGCCGGTGGCGAAGGCAGCACCGGCGGCGACTACGGCCAGCGCCTGCAGGCGGTGTTCGCCAGCTTCCCGGATGACCATGACACGCTGCGCCAGGAAGGCCTGGGCTATTACCGCTACCAGCTGACCGATGCCGGCCGCGCCGCGCCGGAGCGCGTGGCCGATCTGCCGGCTGAAGTACTGGTGGCCGCGGGCCTGGCCACCGCCGACCCGATCGTCTACGAGGATTTCCTGCCGGTCAGTGCCGCGGGCATCTTCCAGTCGAACCTGGGCGGCGAAGAACAGCGTGCCTATGCCGCACACGCCAACCGCGAAGCCTTCGAGCAGGCGCTGGGCGTGGCGGTGAATGACGAGTTCGAGATCTACGAGCGGCTGCAGGCCGAATCGCTGGCGGCGCTGCGCACCGCGTGAAGGTAGAGCCGGCCGCTGGCCGGCTGTTCTGGGGAGCCGGCCAGCGGCCGGCTCTACCAGGGTTCGCGGGCCTCAGCCCTTCATCGTGCCGGTATCCAGCCAACGCTGGTGCCACGACAGCGCTTCCGGCAGCAGGTGCGGGGTGTGCTTGCCGTAGCTCTCGCGGCTGGCACGGTCGAAGTAGTCCTGCAGCTGCGGGCGGAAATCCGGGTGCGCGCAGTTGTCGATCAGCACCTGAGCGCGCTTGCGCGGGGTCAGGCCACGCAGGTCGGCCAGGCCCTGTTCGGTGACGATCACCGACACGTCGTGTTCGGTGTGGTCCACGTGGCTGGCCATCGGCACGATCGCCGAGATGGTGCCGTTCTTCGCGGTGGACGGGCTCAGGAACGCCGACAGGAAACCGTTGCGCGCAAAGTCACCGGAACCGCCGATGCCGTTCATGATCCGCGTGCCCATCACGTGCGTCGAATTGACGTTGCCGTAGATGTCCACCTCGATCATGCCGTTCATGCCGATGCAGCCGAGGCGGCGCACCAGTTCCGGATGGTTGGAGATCTCCTGCGTGCGCATGATGATGCGCTCGCGGTAGAAATCGATGTTCTCCTTGAACGTCTCGTTGGCCTGCGGGCTCAGCGCGAAGCCGGTGCACGAGGCATAGCTCAGCACGCCGTCGCGTAGCAGGTCGAGCATGCCGTCCTGGATCACTTCGGTGAACGCGGCCAGGTCGCGGAAGCCGCTCTTGGCCAGGCCGGCCAGCACCGCGTTCGGAATATTGCCCACGCCTGACTGCAGCGGCAGCAGGTTCGGCGGCAGACGGCCCTTCTTCACTTCATGCTTGAGGAACTCGATCAGGTGCGAAGCGATCTGCTCGCTGGTCGCATCGATCGGGCTGAACGGGCTGTTGCGGTCCGGGCCGTTGGTGCGCACCACGGCCACGATCTTGTCCGGGTCGCAGCGCAGCGCGGTGTCGCCGATGCGGTCGTTGGCGTTCACCAGCGGAATCGGCCTGCGGTGCGGCGGCAGCGCGGTGCCGTAGTAGATGTCATGCATGCCGTCGACGCCGGCCGGCTGCCATTCGTTGACCTCGACGATCACCTTCTTGGCCAGGTCCAGCCAGGTCTTGTTGTTGCCGACCGAGGTGGAGGGCACCAGCGAACCGTCTTCGCGGATGGCCGAGACTTCGATCACGGCGGTATCGATCTCGCCATAGAAACCGAACCACACGTGCTGGGCCACGTGGCTGAGGTGGATGTCGATGTAATCCAGCTTGCCCTCGTTGATGCGGTTGCGCGCATCCGGGTCGCTCTGGAACGGCATGCGCATGGCGATGCCATCGGCCTTGGCCAGCGCGCCATCGAGTTCCGGCGCGGTGGAGGCGCCAGTCATCAGGCTGATCTGGAAGGGCTGGCCCTGGGCATGCACCGCTTCGATGCGGCGGGCCAGTTCGACGGGAACGGCCTTGGGATACCCGGAGCCGGTAAAGCCGCTCATGGCCACGGTTTCACCGGGCTGGATCAGCGCGGCTGCGGCCTCTGCGGAGACCACGCGGTCACGGAGACGCGCGTTGGCGATGCGATCAACAGACATGACGACACGTGTTGCTGGGGGGAATTCCGATTATCGGCCATCCTCATCCGTACGGGGGGTTCTACCTTCGTGGAATGGCTTTTCCCGCAGGGGTCACCCAAACCCGCCGGTTTTGTTTTGCAGTGCAGCGTGCAAAGTGCTTTCGCAGCCCGCACGATGGACCTGTATCCCGACGTGGGGGAGGGAGCAGAGCCCGCTGGCAGTTCGCTGCAAGCGGGCTTTTTTATTGCCTGTCGTCCAGTATGAATACGCGGTCTCCATTATCGGTAGTGCCGGCCGCTGGCCGGCAACCCCAGTAACCTTCGGCAGGATCATCGGATCTGCCGGCCAGCGGCCGGCACTACCGGGTCCGTTGCGTCCCGGCCGGGTCGATACAATCAGCCCATGAGCCTCGCCACCGCTGACCTGCCCGCCACCCTGCAGCCTCTTGTCGACCGCGCCTTGGCGCGCCTGGCCCAGGTCCTGCCCGAGCCCATCCCGGCCAACCTGCTGCCGTTGCTGACCCGGCTGGCGGTGAGCAGCGACTTCGCGCTGGACACCTTGGTGCGGCAACCGGCCTTGCTGGCACAGCTGGCCGCGCCCGGCTGCCCGCCGATCCCAGCGCCGGTGCTCGATCCGCTGCAGCCCAGCGACTGGCCGGCGCAGATACGGCGCTGGCGCACGGCAATGTCCACACGGCTGATCTGGCGTGACCTGACCGGTCTGGACGACGTGGCGCAGACCCTCGCTGGCGCCACCACCCTTGCCGAAGATTGCCTGCGGCTGGCACTGGACGCCCTGCAGCAGGAATTCGCCCAGCGCCACGGCGTGGTCCGCGACGGCGAAGGCGCGCCGCAGCAGCTGGTGGTGTTCGGCCTTGGCAAGCTGGGCGGTGGCGAGCTCAACTTCAGTTCCGATGTGGACCTGGTCTACGCCTATCCGCAGGGAGGTGAATCCGATGGACCGCGTCCATTGGCGGCCGAAGAGTATTTCGCGCGCCTCGGCCAGCGCCTGGCCAAGCTGCTGGACGAAACCACCCTTGATGGTTTCAGCCACCGCGTCGACCTGCGCCTGCGCCCGTTCGGCAGCGCCGGCCGCGTTGCACTCTCGTTCGCGGCGATGGACCAGTATTTCCAGCGCGAGGGCCGTGATTGGGAACGCTATGCGTGGCTGAAGGCGCGCGCGGTGGCCGGCGATATCGAGGCCGGTGAGGCGTGGCTGCAGACCCTGCGCCCGTTCGTATACCGCCGGTACCTGGATTTCACCGCGCTCGATGGCCTGCGCGAAATGAAGGCGGCCATCACCGCCGAAGTCGCACGCCGCGAACTGCACGATGACATCAAGCGTGGCGCCGGTGGCATCCGCGAAATCGAATTCCTGTGCCAGGCGCTGCAGCTGATCCGCGGTGGTCGTGAACCGGCATTGCGCGAGCGTCGGCTGCTGGTGGCGCTGGACGCACTGGTGGCCGCCGGGCAGATCGCGCCCGAGGATGGCAGCGCGCTGCGCGAGGCGTACCTGTTCCTGCGGCGCCTGGAAAACCGCCTGCAGATGCTGCGTGACGCGCAGACTCACGTGCTGCCCAGCGACGCACTTGACCGCGAACGCATCGCCGTCGGGCTCGGCTACCCGGACTGGGAGGTGCTGCGCGCGGCGCTGGCCGAACAGCAGCAGCGCGTCAGTACCGAATTCGCCGCGTTGCTGGCACCGCGCAAGGGCCAGGCCGCGCCCGACGCGCTGGCCAACTACTGGCGCAGCCTGCCCGAAGGCAGCAACGCACCGCTGCTGGCCGAAGCCGGTTTCCTCGATGCCAACGGCGCCGACCAGTCGCTACGCGATTTCGCCCAGGGCACCGGCGTGAAGTCGTTGTCCGATGCCGCGCGTGCGCGGCTGGATCGCGTGCTGCCCGCGCTGCTGCATGCGGCCACGCGTTCGCCGCAGCCGGATGCCGCGCTCAAGCGCGTGCTCGGCCTGCTGCAGGCGGTGCTGCGCCGGACGAGCTATCTCGCCTTGCTGGACGAACAGCCCAGCGCACTGGCGCGGTTGGTGGACGTGCTGGCGCGCAGCGCGCTGCTGGCCGAACGGTTGGCGGCGTATCCGCTGCTGCTGGACGAACTACTGGACGTGCGCGTGTCCGGGCCGATGCCCGATGCCGCCGGCATGCTGGCGGAGTGCCAACAGGTACTGGCGGTGGAAGATCCGGAATCCGCACTGCGCTGGCTCAATGAAACGCGGCTGGCACTCAGCTTCCGCATGGCGATGGCCACGCTGGATGGCCGCCAGGGTGCGGTGGACAGCACGCGTCAACTGGCCGAGCTGGCGCAGGCCGTGGTGGTCACCGTGTTGGCGATGGCCGAAGCGGACATGCATGCCGCACACGGCGAGATTCCCGGCGGGCGCTTCGCGATCATCGGCTACGGCAGCCTCGGTGGGCTTGAACTGGGCTTCGGTTCCGACCTGGACCTGGTGTTCCTGCACGACAATCCGGCCGGCGTGGATGCCAGTGATGGCGCGCGTCCGCTGGAGCCGGGGCGCTGGTATGCGCGCCTTGCGCAGAAGGTGATGGCGCTGCTGGGTGCGGTGACCGCCGCCGGGCGCCTGTACGACATCGATGTGCGCCTGCGCCCGGATGGCGGCAAGGGTTCGCTGGTGTCTTCGTTGGCCAGTTACACCGAATACCAGCGCGAACGCGCGTGGACCTGGGAACACCAGGCGCTAGTGCGCGCGCGTGGCGTGGCCGGCGATGCCAGCCTGCTGACCGACTTCGAGCAGGTGCGTGCGCAGACGCTTGGGCGTGAGCGCGACACGGGTGTGCTGTACGCGGACGTGCTGAAGATGCGTGGACGCATGCGCACCGAACTGGACCGCAGCGATGCCGCGCGGCTGGACCTGAAGCAGGGTGCCGGTGGCGTGGTGGACCTGGAGTTCCTGCTGCAGACCGGTGTGCTCGCGCGCAGTGCGCAGCACGTGGCGTTGCTGCAGCCGCGCGATACGCCATCGTTGATCGATGCGTTGGCCGTTGCTGGTTTCCTGCCGGAAGACACGGCGCAGGCATTGCATGGAGCACATGCCACGCTGCTGGACGTGGGCCTGGCCTGCACGCTGGATCGACGTCCGCGACTGGCACCGACCACGCCCGCGATTGAAGATGCATGTGCCACGATTACCGCCGCGTGCATCGCCGCGGAGCTGCCATTCGCCTGAGTGGGGGCACCCGCCAGCGCAATGGCCTGCTTTGGGTGGGTGCCGACCGTTGGTCGGCACAATCTGTCGGCAGCGATGAGTTCTGCTGGGCGTACCGACCAACGGTCGGCACCCACCGGATCATTGGCCGGCGATGACCCGCTGTTGGTAGGTGCCAACCTTGGTTGGCATGAATGCAAAGCGCCAACCAAGGTTGGCAGCTACCAGATCAATGGCTCGGCGATGGTCGCCGTTGGTAGGTGCCGACCGTTGGTCGGCACCATCTGTCGGCAGCGATGAGTTCTGCTGGGCGTGCCGACCAACGGTCGGCACCCACCGGATCAATGGCCGGCGATGACCCGCTGTTGGTAGATGCCAACCTTGGTTGGCATGAATGCAAAGCGCCAACCAAGGTTGGCAGCTACCAGATCAATGGCTCGGCGATGGTCGCTGTTGGTAGGTGCCAACCTTGGTTGGCACAATCCGTCAGCGTTCATGACCCCGGCAACAGCGTGCCAACCAAGGTTGGCACCTACCAGAGCAACGGCGGTCAGCTGGTGGTGCGCAGCGGCGCCATCTTCCACAACAGCGCGCGGAACGGGGCCAGCAGGCAGACGCCGATCGCCAGCTTCACCGCCAGGTCGCCGGCAGCCCAGCTCACCCACGGCAGGGTCGAACCGGCAAACGCGATCGACCAGAAAATGGTGGTATCCACCGTCGCGCTGCAGGTGGTGGCCACCATCGGTGCGCGCCACCAGCTGCCACGGCGCAGGCGGTCGAACACGGTGATGTCCAGCAGCTGGGCCACGATGAAGGCCGAGCACGAGGCAATGGCGATGCGCGGGGTGGCCACCCAGATCGAAAGCAGCACCGCCACCGCGAAACCGATCCACGCCACGCGGCGGGCGGGGCCCGGGCCGAAGCGGCGGTTGATCAGGTTGCTGACCAGGAACGCGACCGGATAGCTGAAGGCACCCCAGGTCAGCCAATCGTTGATCGGGTACTGCACCAGTACGTTGGACAGCAGCACCACCGCGCCCATGGCCAGCACCGCCAGCACCAGGGCGCGGGCGGTCAACGGGGCAAACACAGGGGCAGGACGCACGGACATGGCGAGCCAGGGGGACAAAGGGATCGCCCATTATCCGCCCGGCCCGCGGCAATGCCAAAACCGGCCGTTCAGCTTTACAGCGTTTCGCTCATCACATCGCCGGCGGCATAGGCGGTCGGCACATAGGCCAGCGCCTGGCCCTGCGCGCTCTTCACGGTCCAGCCGGCACCCGCGTCGGTCGGGTCGAAGCGCACCTGCTGGCCGACGACGAAACCGGCAATCGGGTCATCGCCTGCAGCCGCCGGCCATTGCAGCGTTGCGGTCTGGTCGGCCTTGCCGGGCACCTGCAGGTGCACCTGGCGATCACCGGCTGGCGTGGTGGCGACCTGCTTCACTTCCATCGGTGGCAGCGGCACCGCCGGCGTGCGTGCGGCGACCTTGCCGTTGCGCTCGCTGGCCTTGAACGGGGCCTTGGACAGTTCGGCCAGTCCCATCGACGTGGCCAACGGAATCGACAGCACGATCAGCGACGTGACCAACACGCTGGTCTGGCCGCTGTTCAACTGCGGCGCGGCGCCGGCATGGACGGTGGGCACCACCAGCGCCGAAAGCAGCAGGGCAGTGGCGGGAACGCGCAGGCAACGGAACATGGAGACCTCCTGGTCAGGGTGGGGACGGCGGCTCAGCGCCGGGTATCGAAGATGTCGCGCGGGCCGGTGGCCTCGGGCAGGTATTCCAGCGGGCGGCCCTGGTTGTCCTTCAACTGCCAGCCCTGGTCGGCGCCGGTCGGTTCGAAGTTCACGGTCTGGCCCACGGTGAACTGCACGGCGGGATCGCCGATGCCGCGCGGGTACTGCATCGATGCGGTGTTCTGCGGGTCGTTGGCATCGCGCAGCAGCACTTCGCGGCGGCCATCCACGGTGGTGGCGATCGCACTCACCTGCATCTGCGGCAGCTTGATCTGCTGCGGGCGGGCCAGCGGCTGGCCAGCATCGGCGGCATCCTGGGCTTCCTTCGCCGCCGCCGCGCGGGCCGACGTCACCATCTGTGTGGACATCTCCAGGCTCGGTCCCTGCGGACCCGGGTCATGGATGATCACGATGCGGCGCTCTGCATGAGCGGCCGTGGACCAGGCCAGGCTTGCGACGATCAGCATCGGCATCAGGACGGCGGGCAGGGTACGCATGTCGTTCTCCTTGCTGGATTCAGGGCGTGGCGGCGGCAGCACCAGCTACCGGCACGTGAGGGATCACCAGTTCCTGCTGCAGCTGGCTGCGCTGGTGCAGGAAATCGAACACCGATTCCACCGTCACCACCGAATAGTTGCCGGAGATGCGTTCGCCGGCCGGATGGTCAGTGGTGGTGGCGTTGGCCACGAACAGGCGCGCACCCACGCGCTTGCCGAGGCCGATATGCAGCACGCTGGGCTGGTACTTCTGTTGGCGCAGCCACTGCTGCGCCTGTTCGCGCTTGACGATGGCCGGCGCGCCTTCGGTCTGCGCCATCGCCGCGGCCAGCACTTCCAGCACCCACTGGTTGGAGTTCTGGTAGTCGGTGGCAAACGGGTAGGCAACCACGTTGTATTTGGTTTCGTGCAGCGCCTTGGGCTGGATCGACGGCGACACCAGCATCGCCTTCAACGCGGCACGCAGCGGCGCCGAGGGCACGCCGATGCGCAGGTCGGTATGGCCGCCGCTTTCGCCGACGAAGTTGCCCAGCCCTTCGTGGTACAGCTGCGAGCTGTCGGTCTTGCAGCGGTTGAGCAGGTGCATCGCGCGCCAGCGGCCATTGTCCTCACGCACCAGGAAGGCCAGGTGGCTGTGGCGCAGGCCATAGCGGCTCAGGTCCTGGCCACCGCGCGCGGCCACCACCACGTCCACGTCGGGCAGCGCGTCGAGCCGCTCGGCGGTGGTCCAGGCCACGTCCAGCATCGCCGCCTGCGCGGCCACGCTCGGGTAGCGCTCGCGGCATTCGGTGCTGTTGGCCCAGGCCGGTGCGGTCGCCAGCAGGCTGGCGATCAGCAGCGCGGCGCGCGGCAGGCGGGAGAAACGATCCATGTCGATACCTTCAACGGCGGGCAGGCCCGCGCGCCGATCATACGCTGCTCAGCGCAGGGGACGATCCACGCCCTTGCGCTGGAGCTCCTTGTCGCAGGCATCGCTGATCGGGGCCACCGGCAGGGGCGGGCGCTGGCCCTTCGGATCGCGCAGCGCCGGTTGTTCGCGGTACGCGTCCAACTGCTGCTGGCATTGATACGAAATCGGATCCAGCTCGGTGGGCGTGGTGGAGCAGGCAGCGAGCAGGGCCAGGGGCAGCAGGAGCAGGGTACGCATGAAGACGTTCAGAGTGATGGGGGAAGCTGGACTCTAACCGCGGTACCGGATCGAAATGTTCAGAAATCGCTGGGCACCCCGGTAGTGCCGGCCGCTGGCCGGCAATGTCAGGATCTTCGGTAGCGCGTAGAGCATTGCCGGCCAGCGGCCGGCACTACCGTGATGCCAGGCGCCGAGGATTGCCGGCCAGCGGCCGGCACTACCCCAATGCCAGGCGCTGCTTCACCTCTGCCGCCACCCGCGCGGTCTCGCGCAGCGGCTCGATGCGGTCGTACTGCCAGTCCAGCCAGCGTTCCTGCAACCGCCCGCGCTCGCGCAGCTGCTGCTGGAAGCGCGCCAAGCGGCCCTGCGCGGTATCGGCCAGCGCCACCATCACCGGCATGCGCGTGGCGCAGGCTTCAGACAGCAGATTCACCGAATCGGGCGAGACCACCACGCGGTTGGCCCAGCCGAGCAGGCCGCCATAAGGATTCGTACCGTCGCCACCGTCGCCCCAGATCACGTGCGGCAGGTCGGCGAACGTCGCGCGCAGGATCTCGGCCAATGCCGGTGGCGTGCGCCGCGAGGTGGTGGCCAGCAGGCTGCCGCCCTCGCTGCGGATCTGCTCGGCCAGCGCCTGGAACACGCCCACCATCGCGGTCTCGTCCCAGGGCGCCAGCGGCGTCGGACCGCCCACCAGCAGTGCGGTGCGCGGGCCGGGCAGGGTACTGAAGCCGGCGAACGCGGCGCGGCCCCAGGCCAGCCAGTCATCGTCCACCGGATTGAGGCTGCCGAGCAAGGTCAGCACGTTGCTGCCACGCAGGGCATCGTGTTCGGGCACCACCACCATGTCCCAGTGGCGGGCATTGATGCGCGGGTCGAGGATCTGCACCACCTGGCTGCCACGTGCGCGCAGCACGCGCAGTGCGCCGGCGGCCTGACGGCCACAGCCGATCGCCAGCGGCGGTGCGTCCGCGGCCAGCGTCGCGAATGCCTCGCCATAGCCGTTCACATCACCGGGCAGCCGCCGCGGCGACAGCCAGCGCCAGGGTGCGCGGGGCTGCAGGACCAGCGGCCGATGGGTGCCCTGGCGCAGCGCAGAGGCCAGCGCGACCGCCTGGCGGACATTGCCCGCACGGCCGTCCGTGACCGTCCAGGGCGCGCTCGATCGTTTCACCTGTGGCATTAATTCGTTTCAGCCCTGCTGGGTGTTGCAACAGTCGCGACACTCTACACTGCGGCTCGTCGTTTCGCCCCGCGCCGCCCGCGGGCACTGACTTCCCTTAGCCGCCCTGGAGATCCACCGATGTCCCACGCGCTCGACGCTGCTGCCCTCGACCAGCTGTTCCGTACTGCCCGCACCCAGAACGCTTTCCTCGACAAGCCGGTCCCGGCCAGCCTGCTGCAGGAACTGTACGACCTGGTGAAGTGGGGCCCGACCGCCGCCAACACCACGCCGGCCCGCTTCGTCTTCGTCACCTCGAAGGACGCGAAGGCCAAGCTGGCCCCGGCCCTGTCCGAAGGCAACCACGACAAGACCATGGCCGCCCCGGTCACCGTCATCATCGGCTTCGACCTGGACTTCCACGAGAAGCTGCCGTACCTGTTCCCGCACACCGATGCCAAGGCCTGGTTCGACGGCCCGCAGGAAGGCCGCCACGAAGCCGCCATCCGCAACGGCAGCCTGCAGGGCGCCTACCTGATCCTGGCCGCGCGCGCGCTGGGCCTGGATGCCGGCCCGATGTCGGGCTTCGATGCAGCCAAGGTGGATGAAGCCTTCTTCGCCGGCACCTCCATCAAGTCGAATTTCCTGGTCAACCTGGGTTACGGTGACTCGGCGGGCCTGTTCCCGCGTCTGCCGCGCCTGTCGTTCGACGAAGCGGCGCGCATCGCGTAAGTCGCTGTATCGGTTTCGGGCCTGCCGTCCCGTGGCAGGCTCTTGCTGCACCGTGTACCCACCCTACGATCCGGAGAGTTCCTCAGATGAGCGCCACCCGTAAACTGCTGCTGCCGCTGGCCCTGACCCTGGCCATCGCCGCCTGCTCCAAGCCGGCCGACACCGCTGCCCCGGCTGCTGACGCTGCCGCCCCGGCCACCACCGAACAGGCTGCCACCCCGGCTGCCGATGCTGCCGCCGCCGCGCCGGCCGCCGAAGCGATCCAGATCGCCTCGGGCACCTACAAGCTGGACCCGACCCACACCGACGTGCTGGCCCAGTGGAGCCACTTCGGCTTCTCCAACCCGAGCGCGCACTTCGGCAACGTTGAAGGCACCCTGGTGTACAACGCCGAAGACGTGACCAAGTCCACCGTGGAAGTGAAGCTGCCGCTGAGCGGCCTGAACAGCTTCACCGCCAAGTTCGACGAGCACCTGAAGAGCGCCGACTTCTTCGACGCCTCCAAGTTCGCCGATGCCACCTTCAAGAGCACCAAGGTGGAAGCCGCTGGCACCAACAAGCTGACCGTCACCGGCGACCTGACCATCAAGGGCATCACCAAGCCGGTCACCCTGGACGTCACCGTCAACGGCGGCGGCGAGCACCCGATGGCCAAGGTTCCGGCCGCCGGCTTCGATGCCACCACCACCCTGAAGCGCAGCGATTTCGGCGTCGGCGCGTATGCCCCGAACGTCAGCGATGAAGTGAAGATCCGCATCACCACCGAAGCCACCGGCGAAAAGCCGGCCGCTTGATGCACCCCGCTCACTCGTCGTGAGAAGGCAGAAGGCCCGCTGAAAAGCGGGCCTTCTTTTTGGGTTCTGGTAGAGCCGGCCGCTGGCCGGCTGCATGCTAGGTGCCCGATGCTGATGGGGTTGCCGGCCAGCGGCCGGCACTACCCGGTAGGTGCCAACCTGCATCTGGTAGGTGCGGACCTGCATCTGGTGGGTGCGGACCGTTGGTCCGCACGATCCCTCAGCGCAGCGCGCCCAACCATGCCACGCACGCTTCGCTCGGGCTCTGCTTGGCCTTCACTGCCAGCCCGCTCACGCGCACGAAGGTCTGCGCGGCCTGCGCCACCACCTGACGTGCGATCAGCGCGGCCTGCTTGGTCGCGGCCTGCTGCTTGCGCAGCTGCACGATGTTGATCGAAGGCCGGCCCACCGGCGCGTACTTCTGGTCGCGGCGCAGCACATCGGCCACCTGCGCCACTTCGAATTCGGCCTGCAGGTAGCGGTGTTGTGCTTCCACCAGCTCACGCAGCGGTACGCGCAGGGCAGCGGTGTCGGCGAAGGCGGCCAGTGCCGCGTCGCAGGCGGCGTCATCGGCAAAGCGGGTACGCAGCGCATCCACGCTGGCCAGGGTCAGTTTGGCCATGTGGCCCTCGTTGCTGCAGGAAAGGAGCGCGATTGTCGCATTGCTTGGCGTGCTCCGGGCCGGGAGGCTTTCGCTTTGGTAGAGTCGACTGTTAGTCGACTGCTCTTGGCGCGATGCCGGAAACCTCCGCGCTGCGCGCGATAGTCGACTGACAGTCGACTCTACCTGGCTGGCATTTCAGGCGCAGCCGCATCCACGGAAGGAAGACCCATGCAGGACACGCAGTACTGGTTGAACGAATTCTGGACGGGCCTGAGCGTGCTCGACCTGGTGGGCGGCAGCCTGCTCGGCACGCTGCTGGGCCTGGTGCTGGGCATCTTTGCCTGGCGCTGGCTGCACCGCCGCGGTTGGCTGCAGCGGCGCAAGCGCTGGCATCACTGGCTGCTGGCCAGCTACGTGGTGCTGCTACCGCTGGCCACCGCCTTCTTCGGCCTGCAGCTGGGCTTTACTGCTGGCGCGCACCGCGCGCTGTTCAAGCAGCTCGATCATTTCCAGCCGCACCTGCAGACCCTGGTGGAAGGCTGGAGCGAAGGCTTCACCGATTCGCTGGACGACCCGCGCATGCGCGAGGTATTGCGCAGCCAGGGCACGGTGGGGGATGTGGCAGACACCATCGCCTCGGCCTACCTCAGCGAACATCCGTTGCCTGGCCTTGATCGTCTTGGCAACGGCCCGTTGGCACGCGGCACCGGCTGGGTGATCGGCAAGGTGCGCGAAGGCCTGCTGCGCGGCATGGTGGAAGACACGCTGGTGGACAAGGCCGGCACGATTGGCCTGGAGCCCAAGGTGGTGCGAGAGGCGCTGACCATGCACGTCGATGAGCTGCTGCACACCCGCGGCGTGCTGCGGCTGGTGAAGGCGCAGATCAACGGCATGATGCCCGGTGTGTACTTCGGGCTGCTGTTGCCGTTGTTGATCATCGCGCTGCTGGTGGCGCTGGAGATCTGGGCCGCGCAGCGGTTCGGGTGGATGTGGCAGGTGGCGTCCAGCGCGGTAGTGCCGGCCGCTGGCCGGCAGCTGCAGGTTCCTGCCGAAGGTTCATGAGGTTGCCGGCCAGCGGCCGGCACTACCCATCGGAGGGCGTGCGGACCAACGGTCCGCACCCACCAAGCAGGGTCCGCACCCACCGGCTGCCCGATCAATCGCCGTCGGTTTCGTCCGGGTGGGCCTTCCAGTAGCCGGTGGAACGGATCCAGTCGCGCGGCACGCCCAGGTGGCCTTCGATGAACTTGCGCATCATCCGTGCGCGGCGCGATTCGGTGGCGATCCAGTAGAAGACATCACCTTCCGGGGCTTCGAAGTCGGTCAGCATGTCTTCCAGCAGCGTGCTGGTGGCCGCCGGGAAGCCATTGCGCTCCAGCCAGTGGATACGCACGTTCTCGTACTGCGGCAGGTCCTGGCGTTCGGCTTCATCGCTCACTTCGATGAAGGCCTGCACCTCGGCATCCTCCGGCAGCACGTCCAGCCAGCGGGCGATGGCCGGCAGCGCGGTTTCATCGCCAATCAGCACATAGGCGTCGTAGCTGTCGGCCACCACGAACGAGCCGCGCGGGCCGCCGATCACCAGCGTGTCGCCAGCCTTGGCCTGCTCGGCCCACGGCCCGGCAATGCCCTGGTCGTGCAGCACGAAGTCGATGGCCAGCTCGCCGGTTTCGTGGTCCCACCAGCGCGGCGTGTAGTCGCGGGCCGGTGAGGGCTCCTTGCCGGCCGGATAGCTGCGGCCTTCGGCAGTGACCACCGGCAGCACCATCTCGCCGCTGGCATTGGGGAAGAACAGCTTGATGTGGTCGTCGGCGCCGGGCGAATCGAAACCGGCCAGCTCGGCGCCGCCCAGCACGATGCGGCGCATGTGCGGGGTGACCTCTTCGGTGCGCAGCACGGTCAGTTCACGGAAGCGCACATCCAGGCGCAGGCGCGTGTTGTTGTGTTCGGTCATGGGGTTACCTGTAAAGGTGTCGCGCGGGGGCGCGCGGCGTAGGGGCGACCTGGCTGGAGTCAGTCTGGCTGGGTCATTGAAAAGGATTGGCTCTCGCTACCGGCCGTACCGTTGAGCAGCGCGGATGCCCGCGTCAGCAGCGCCGCTACTTCTTCCGCCTCGCCCTCGGCCCAGCGGCCGTGGTGATGCACCAGCGCCCGCTTGAACTCGCGCAGGGCACCGGCCAGCGGCGGCGGCAGCGAGGCCTTGGTGATCTCGCGGGCACGGTCGAAGGCGCGTCGCTGCGCCAGGCGCACCTGGGTGCGCTGCACCTTCAGCTCGAACTCGCCGGCGGTGGTGATGCGGAAGATTCGCTTGCCGTCCACTTCCTCGGCCTCGATCCAGCCGGCCTGCTCGAAGCTGGCCAGCAGCGGGTACATGGTGCCGGCGCTGGGCGTGTAGGCCTGCATGAACTGGTTGCTGATCAGCTGCATCAGCTCGTAGCCATGGCGCGGCTGCTCGCCGATCAGGGCCAGCACCAGCAGGCGCAGGTCGCCGCGGCTGAGCACCCGCGGCTGGCCGTTGCGGCGTGGCACTTCCGGATTGGTGGAACGGGCTCTGGGAGAAGCGGTACGGCTCATTTCGATATATCGGTAAACGAGTGTGCAAACGATATATCGATATATCGAAGCCGACAATCATCGATCCGGCCACAAGCAGGTCAGTTTTGGGCCACGGCCAGCCCCGCGCACAGCAAAAGGGGCGCCCCTTGCGAGGCGCCCCGGCAACACTGTGGAAGGGAGTGAGGCAGGGCCAGACGACGGACCGAAGCGGGCGAGGCCAACACTCGAGGCCTACCCTGAGGGCAGGGCGGGGGGCGATCCAGAGGCAGGTGCGACACGTTGTCGCCCGTTCAGCGCCAGCACGCGGAGCCGATACAGGTGGGCATGGCGCTGCCCTACAACCGTCATCGGCAGCGGTAACACTGCGTCCTGCACATGGGCGCAGCGGCCCGCAAGCGACAGCCCGCGCAGCCAACAAGGCCCGCCGCAGGGCCTTCAGCGGGCCCGGCAAGCCCCTTGCGGACACTGGCCGGTTGCATCCATACGCCTGCGTAGCCAAGTGACGAAAGCCCTTGGTGCGCTACACTTTGCGGTCTAGAAATCTATACAACAGTCGCGCGCGTGCGTGCGGTTATGGGAGCGCTAATGAACTGGTTGAACGAGGTGCTGAACAACGACCCGAATCCTGTGGAAACCCAGGAGTGGATCGAGTCGTTGAAGGCCGTTATTGATGTCGAGGGCTCCGAGCGCGCGCATCAGTTGCTGGAAGGCATGGTGGAACTGACCCGTCGTTCGGGCGCCTACCTGCCGTTCTCTCCCACCACCGAGTACGTCAACACCATCGAGCCGCAGCTCGAGGCCAAGAGCCCGGGCAATGCCGAGCTGGAATGGCGCATCCGTTCGATCATCCGCTGGAACGCGATGGCCACCGTGGTGCGCGCCAACCGCAAGCCGGGTGACCTGGGTGGCCACATCGCCTCGTTCGCCTCCGGCGCCACCCTGTACGACGTGGGCTTCAACCACTTCTGGCGCGCCCCGAGCGAAAACCACCCGGGCGACCTGCTGTTCATCCAGGGCCACAGCGCCCCGGGTATCTACGCGCGTTCCTTCCTGGAAGGCCGCATCAGCGAAGAGCAGCTGGACAAGTTCCGCATGGAAGTGGACGGCGGTGGCCTGTCCTCGTACCCGCACCCGTGGCTGATGCCGGAATACTGGCAGACCCCGACCGTGTCGATGGGTCTGGGCCCGCTGGCCGCCATCTACCAGGCGCAGTTCATGCGCTACCTGGAAAACCGTGGCCTGATCGAGAAGTCCGACCGCAAGGTGTGGTGCTTCATCGGCGACGGCGAGAGCGACGAGCCGGAAACCCTGGGTGCCATCGCCCTGGCCGGCCGTGAAGGCCTGGACAACCTGATCTTCGTGGTGAACTGCAACCTGCAGCGCCTGGACGGCCCGGTGCGCGGCAACGGCAAGATCATCCAGGAACTGGAAGGCGTGTTCCGTGGCGGCGGCTGGAACGTGATCAAGCTGCTGTGGGGCGGCTACTGGGATGCCCTGCTGGCCAAGGACAGCGACGGCGTGCTGAAGAAGCTGATGATGGAAACCGTCGACGGCGAGTACCAGAACTGCAAGGCCTTCGGCGGCGCGTATACCCGCGAGCATTTCTTCGGCAAGTACCCGGAAACCGCTGCGATGGTCGCCGGCCTGAGCGACGACGACATCTGGCGCCTGAACCGTGGTGGCCACGACCCGCACAAGGTGTACGCCGCCTACCACCAGGCCGTGAACACCAAGGGCATGCCGACCGTCATCCTGGCCAAGACCGTGAAGGGTTACGGCATGGGCAGCGCCGGTGAAGCGCTGAACCCGACCCACCAGACCAAGAAGCTGGACGACGAAGCGGTGCGCCACTTCCGCGACCGCTTCAACATTCCGGTGACCGACGCGCAGCTGGCCGACGGCCAGGTGCCGTTCTACCACCCGGGCCCGGATTCGCCGGAAGTGCAGTACCTGCAGGAACGCCGTGCCGCGCTGGGCGGTTACCTGCCGCAGCGCCGCCGCAAGGCCGACAAGACCTTCGTGGCGCCGAAGCTGGAAGCCTACGACCGCCTGCTGAAGAGCAGCGGCGAGCGCAGCTACTCCACCACCATGGCCTTCGTGCAGAGCCTGAACATCACCCTGCGCGACAAGGAACTGGGCCCGCACATCGTGCCGATCGTGGCCGACGAAGCCCGTACCTTCGGTATGGAAGGCCTGTTCCGCCAGATCGGCATCTACGCGCCGTTCGGCCAGAAGTACAAGCCGGTCGACGCCGACCAGCTGATGTTCTACCGCGAAGACCAGAGCGGCCAGGTGCTGCAGCAGGGCATCAGCGAGCCGGGTGCGATCAGCTCGTGGATGGCCGCCGGTACCAGCTACTCGGTCAGCAACGTGCCGATGCTGCCGTTCTACATCTACTACTCGATGTTCGGCTTCCAGCGCGTGGGCGACATCGCCTGGCAGGCCGCCGACATGCGTACCCGCGGCTTCCTGCTGGGTGGCACCGCCGGCCGCACCACGCTGAACGGTGAAGGCCTGCAGCACGAAGATGGCTTCAGCCATCTGGTGGCCGGTGGCATCCCGAACGTGCGCAGCTACGACCCGACCTTCGGCTTCGAAGTGACCGTGGTTCTGCAGCACGGCACCAAGCGCATGATGGAAGACCAGGTGGACGAGTATTACTACGTCACCCTGATGAACGAGAACTACACCCACCCGGAAATGCCGGAAGGCGCGGCCGAAGGCATCGTCAAGGGCATGTACCTGCTGACCGACGCCGGCAAGCCGAAGAAGGGCGAGCTGCGCGTGCAGCTGCTGGGTTCGGGTACCATCCTGCGCGAAGCCATTGCTGCTGCCGAGCTGCTGGACAAGGACTTCGGCGTGACCGCCGACATCTGGAGCTGCCCGAGCTTCAACGAACTGCGTCGCGATGGTTTCGACGTGGAACGTGCCAACCGCCTGCATCCGGAAGGTGAGCAGCGCAAGGCCTACGTGACCGAGCTGCTGGAAGGCCGCCAGGGCCCGGCGATTGCCGCCACCGACTACGTGCGTGCGTATGCGGACCAGATCCGCGCGTTCGTGCCGATGTCGTACACCGTGCTGGGTACCGATGGGTTTGGCCGTTCGGATACCCGTGCGAACCTGCGCCGGTTCTTTGAGGTTGACCGGTACTACATCGCGCATGCCGCGATTGCGGCGCTGGCGAAGGAAGGGAAGATGACCGCGAAGGATGTGGCCCGGGCGATCAAGCAGTACAAGATTGATCCGGAGAAGGCTAATCCTGTTGGGGTTTGATTAGGTGGATCGACTTGTATGAAAAAAAAGGAGGCGGCCATAAGGCCGCCTTCTTTTTGCCGACAAAAGGGAGGGGGCATGTCGGAAACACTGAACATCGCGGAAGTTGCATCTAAAATATCGAAAGAAATTTTCATCCGATTTGGCTGGCATGCACAGCCGCGACAGGATGACAATTTCGAATGCCTTGATTCATCTCATAAGGGTGGGAAGTCAAAGGACAAAGAGAAGAAGCTGCATCCTACGGACGTCATTTTTAGCTATCAAGACCCGTACGCAGATCGAAGAATATATCTCTTGACTGACTTGAAGAGTTACAAGGCCGACTCAATAAAATACGGAAAAATTCGATCAGCGCTTCAATCTTTGGCTATGAGCGTTGAGTGTGCGCAGCACTCCGCTGACTGGAAGACGAAATTTGCGATAGATCAGGGCGAATCCCATGATGTGAGAGGATTGCTCTTTGTTCACAACCATGACGGTGGCTACGCGAAAAAATTCATTGAAGAATTGAAGAAGGTAAATGTCAGGACGCTTAGTATGCGTGATGGCGTTACTCTTCATTACTTTGGGCCGGATGATATCAGCAGGCTTTACAGAATTGCAGTCGACATCAAGCTATTGATGGCTGATGGAGAAATGAGTGCTGGCTACACATTTTATTATCCCGATCTGATGCTCGCGCGTCGATCTGGCGGAATGTGGGATCAGCAGGCGACAGTCGAGGTTCTGGCAGGACCGTTTGTCGTTATTCGTTATCCCTCAACCGATGTTGTATCTGGTGGGTACGTTATCTATTACAACAGGGCTGGCGGGACGCAGCAGGAATTTGAATATCTCATAGACTGCCTATCGAGATTTCAGGTCCTTGAGTCATGCTCAAAAATCGTCATCAGAATGGCTGGTGACGACGTTAATGATGACTATAAGTCGAACTTCCATGGGGCAGTTCAGAAATATGCGCGCGCATGGGGTTTTGATTCAACCCGAAAGGCCCAGCTGAGTTCAATATTTATAGACAGAATTCAGCAATTGAGATCTGCATATAATCCTGGCGACTGTGGATGGAGGGATTAATGGGAACTGGAGCAATGGGCCCCTCTGTCTACTATGTGACAGACAAAAATATCTTTGATGCTCTTAATGAGCACAAAGTGACTGAGGAAATAATGTCTGAACTTCTCTCCTATCGGAACACAATCGTTAGTCCGAACGAGAAAAGGCTCGATGTGTCACGGTATTTCTCTCAGTTGACGCATGATTATTTTGACAATCAAAGAATCGCATCTGTGCTCGGTGTCGCTTCGCGGCGGGAGCGCGTGACCGCTTTGGTTGTGGAGGCGGCAATCGACGAGGCGGGGTTAAGAAAAGCGGTGGACTCAGTTGCTGAGAACTATAGGCAAGCTGGTGACTTGGTGGCGGTCAATAAGAAGCCGAGTGGCTTCAATGTCTCACTTCAGTATTCCAGAGTTGACTATAGAAGGAGCGAGTTCAATCAAGTGCAGGTTAGGGATGCGGATTTAAGTTTTTCGCTAGTTGAGGGTGGCGTAGAAGTTAGAAGTACACAAAATGACTATGTAGATAAATTCAGGGATGAAGTTGTCTTTGCCATGCGTCAATCTGACTCGGGCCTGGTTAGAAAGGATATTACTCTTTCCGGACATATAAGTGCCTCTGTTCGCTCAAAATTCTTCCATGACCTGTATTCCGATCTCCCTGGATTTAGTTTTGTCGACGTGACTGATATGTATGTCTATCGGCCATCGAGCAAGGAGGGTGAGGCTGCGCCCGAGGTCGAGAGAGTCGCGCTTCGCGGCAATGCAGTTAATAGTACGAAAATCTTCTCCGATCTTGCCACTGACGGTTACTACGTGGTTAGAGTTATCTGGACGGCAAAGGAAAAGGGTAATGGCAATGCCCTTTACACCATTGAATCACTCTTTGTAGATCCCGAGAGCTGTTCCGACTTTTCGTACTTGGCAGTTGGCGTGCAGGAGCTTACTACGCAACTAACCTACAAGCGTAGGCGAACGCCGACGCGTTCTGAAGCTATTGCTGTTTCTATAGGTATTGAGCAGCGAGCTAGGTCGTTAATGTCGCAGTTGGCCTTGCTTAAACCTCTCGCGCAAGGTTGAAATGGTGCGTTATGCCAAGGATCAAACATAGTCGGGGGATGTATGAACGCATACAGGTGGTTCAGAGTTGGAAGCGCTAGTGGCACAGTGTCATTGTCTGACTTTAGTAAAGTTGCAGATGAAGTGAATGATGGGCAGTGGCTCGAAATTTCAAATTCATCATTTGAATTAATCGAAGGTCGATTCGTTCAGCAAAGCTCGATATATTTAGAGCAGATGAGTGACGCCGGGGAGATATCGCCTAGCGCCTTGGCAGTGGTGAGGTCTATAGCTATTGCAGCTGTATCCAGCAATCAATTCGTGATTGTGAGGGTTGAAGATAGTCATAGGATGTTTTCATCCTTAGTCTCCTTTGTTGCTCGAGGGCTCGGGTTTGGTTTTTACATCGAGCCAGTAGATCTGCGTCCACTAATCGCTGCTTTGATGGACGGGGGGGCTGGTGGGCGAATTGCTATTGATTCTGCAAAGTTGATCGCCATTAAAGTCAACGGTGCTGAGCCAGCTACCGGTGTTTCCTCGCGCGTAGAAATTTCTTCAAAGTACGGATTCGAGATGTCGGTGGTCAGAGATAGACTTCCGCCTGATTTCGTTTTGACCAGCGCGAAGTTTGAAGTGAGCAAAGTGGGTGTCGTTGGCGGCATAGCTGTGAGCTCACAGGGTAGGTGCTGCCTCTCTGGGAAGTTGTCGGGATTCATGCTCGAGGAGATAGAGGCGGCATTCATTTGCTAGGTGACTTCGCTCGCACACAATTTCTCCTGGGAAGACAGGGTCGGGCAAAATATTTGGATCGATATGATGCGTTGCGATTTAGTGATGAATTAATGCTCCCTCGTTAGCTCGTCGGTGATTTTAAATATTAGGTAATTCTCGATGCCCTCAGTTTTTCTAGGCCAGCTACCAGGTTTGAGGGTTGGTCTTGAACGTCGGAACGCGGGAGGCTGTTGGTTCATCGATGTTAACCCGTACAACAGCAGTGACAGCGAGATAGGTAGGAGATCAGTCGTTGTCTTACCACTGCTTTAGTTTTGAACGATGTTTCCATCCTTTCAAAACGCGTACGTGTCAAGTCCCACATGCGTGCAATGCCTAGAAGCTCCGAAGTCAAAAGCGTCTAAAGATGACGGAATCGACTCGTTGAACTAAGATCATGACCCAGACGATGATCGACGAGGAAAGCATGGGGCGTATTAACTCGCCGATAGAACTTGGCGGCTTTCGTATCGGCTCTGAGTACACTCGTCACGAGGTGGCAAAAGTGGGCGGCTTACCTGTCCCGACGGAAGTCTATGGCACTGCGTGGGCAGACGGAATTCTAGAACTAGAAAACGCCGTGTTGCTGTTCGTTACCCTCGAAAAGGAGGGGGAAGCCAGCTACCTCGACGTCTTCGACGGCACAGACTTCTACTGGGAAAGTCAGAACCGCAACAGCCAGAGCTCCCCGATAATCCGCAGGATCTCAGGCGGCTCGCCCACCTATCTATTCGCTCGGATGAGAGCGAAGGTCCGCGGCGCCTCCTATGCGGTCCCATTCGTCTACTGCGGAAAGCTCGACTTCGTGGCGATGGACGGGGAGCACCCTGTCACGTGCCTGTTCGATGCGGTCGACATTGGAACCGGTCATGGCGACAGCCTGACCGAGATCCTCCAGTGGCGCCCTAGCGTCTCCCCAACCGAGTTCTCTGCGCGCCAGGTCCGACTGAAGGGTGACGGAAAGATCCTGCCGCCAGCAATCGCAAATTCCTTCGCTACTCCTACGCCCGCTGTGGCGAGTGGCCCGCTGATCTGGGAAGTCGTGCTCACCGATGGCGCCATACGCAACGGCTACATCTCGGTTGACCCCAGTTGGTCAGGCTTCGATGCAGCCATGTTGGGCCGTCCTGACGTAGCGTCAGGAAGAGAAGCTACCTTTACGTTCCCGGATGGCTTTCAGATCACCTCCGACCTGCGAGCCAATGGACCAGGCTCAGCTCGCATCCGCGCACGTGTTGCGCGCGCCTTTAGACGTCTTGGGGTAGCGGCTGGCGATTCGCTGCTCATCATTCAAGAAGCAAACGGGCAGTACCGAGTTGAGGTGCGCAAGGGCAGTCGAGACACATTTGATCTCGGCTACGTACGCCTGCGCGAGCGCTTCCTCGCACGTTTCCCCGGTTTCACCGGCTTCTCTAAAGATCAGCGTTTGCTGCGGGAGACCAGTTACAAGCGCCAGTTGGTAGAGCAGTATCAGGCGATCATGCTTCCTGCCCTAGATGGCAGACAACCAGTCGAAGTGTGGTCTGCACTGATAAAGCTACTGCGTGTGCGTGTCGGTGCTGAGAATCCGCAGCCTCAGAACGTCGTCGGTTGGAGAATCGTCGCGCAGTTGGCCGAGTTGTCGGAGGACGACCGAGTAGCGCTGGGCAGCGCCGTTCTTTCACTGCTTGCAGGCCAACGCGGCGACGCCGCGCTGGAGGCCTTCAACGAGTCTTTGTCCAACCTGAGTCCGCCGCTACGGGCTGCTGGCCAGCGGTCGCTCTCAAGCCTCCTGCTTACGCTCGAAGACTCCAAACGCTACTTCTTCATCAAGACGGGGCAGATGCGCCACGCCCTGGGACTGCTCGATCCGACCTTCGACTTCCGCAAGGGCGGAATGACCAGTGAAGAGTGGGAGCGTATTGGTGCGCTATCGCGCCGCCTCGCAGATCGGCTGTCGGAAGACGGCTGGCCACCCGCAGACATGATCGACGTGCAGTCATTCCTCTGGGTGGCCATCGCCTATGAGCGGGGCGACGGTGCAGAAGGTGAGGAGCAAGAAGATGAAGCTGTGGAACAGGATGACGACATGCAGGTGATGCACGCTCCCTCCAACACCATCCTCTATGGCCCACCCGGTACCGGCAAGACCTATGGTGTGGTGGATAAGGCTCTGGAGATCCTCGATCCGGAGTTGCTGGCCGCCACCAAGGGCCAGGGGGCTGGCGCGCGAGCCGTGCTCAAGCAACGCTTCGACGCTCTGCATGAAGAAGGACGCATCCGTTTCGTCACCTTCCACCAGAGCTTCGCTTATGAGGACTTTGTGGAGGGCCTGAAGGCTCGCGCAGGTGCAAGTGGTGCGCTCGAATATGGAGTTGAGAGCGGGGTCTTCCTCGAACTCTGCATCGATGCGCAACACAGTGACTTGCCATACGTGCTCATCATTGATGAGATCAACCGGGGCAACATCGCCCGCATCTTCGGCGAGCTCATTACCCTCATTGAGCCCAGCAAGCGGCAGGGCATGGATGAAGCGTTGTCCGTTCGCTTGCCGTACTCCAAGCAAGATTTTGCGGTGCCAGCCAACTTGCACATCATTGGCACAATGAACACTGCGGACCGCTCGCTGGCCGCGATGGACGTAGCACTGCGGCGACGCTTCCGGTTCATCGAAATGCCGCCCCGGCCGGAGCTGCTTGATTGGGACGTCGACGGTATTCGCATGGGTGAACTGTTAAGCACCCTAAACAGTCGCATCGAAGTTCTGCTCGGCCGGGACCACCTCATCGGCCATGCTTACTTGATGGGCGCCAAGGATCTGCCTGGGTTGGCTGAGGCGTTCCGCCTGCGCATTCTACCGTTGCTGCAGGAGTACTTCTTCGAAGACTGGCGTCGTATCGCTTGGGTGCTGAACGATGATGCTAAGCCGCAGGGTGAGCGCTTCTTGCGCCAGCGCGAGCTGCAGTTGAACCGCCTGCTTGTCCCGGAGGCACAGCTCGCACCTGACACCGCCAATTGGTATATCCATGAGTCAGCGTTCGAGCAGGCAGCCAGTTACAGGGGAATTCTCGTCGGCCAGGCAGACTGACCGATGGCTGTGCTGACTGTGCGCGAGTATGCGCGGATCGGCGTTTCAGAAGGCGGTCCGCGGCAGGAGGGGCTGGACGCCGCCTTCTTGCCGCAGGCGTCCTTTGACTGGCTCTGTGGTGAGTTCGAGCGCTTGCGCGCGGGCGGAGCGGCGCTCATGCAGCGCGATGGCGCACGCTGGCTGCGTCTGGACCAGTATGTAGGTGTAGTGGAATGTCCCGACGGCACCACATTGGAGGTGCTGCCGAAGCACGTTGCACATGTAGATGATGTGCTTGGCGCGAGGCGGTTGCTGCGCCGCATGCTCTGCACCGCGCTAGACATCTCACCGAGGGAAGGTAGTCCTACCGACGTGGCTCTGTTCGATACCCCATTAAATGAATGGGTCATGGGGCGGTTCATCGGCGCGCTGGATGAACTACTAAAGCGCGGACTTCGCTTCGACTACACACGGGTCCGCGAGGAGCAGTTATTCCTGCGTGGTCGCCTGGATATGTCGCGTCAGCTACGTCAGTCGCCCACTCGTGCCCACGTCTTCAATATCGAGCACGATGTGTTTAGCGAGGACAGGCCTGAGAACCGGCTACTGCGCGTCGCCCTGGATCGCGTGTGTGCACGTACGCGCAACGCGGGAACCTGGAGACTTGCCCAGGAGTTGTCTACGCGTATGGCCAGCGTGCCACGAAGTACCCAGGTGGCTAACGATCTGCGCGCTTGGGGCAGCGACCGGCTGATGGCCCACTATCGTGAAGTCCGTCCGCTATGCGAGCTGATCTTGTCGGGCCAGAGCCCCTTGGCATTGGCGGGCGATTGGCGCAGCCCAAGCATGATGTTCCCCATGGAGCGGCTGTTTGAGCGCTACGTGGGCGCTTGCCTAGCGCGCCAGTTCGCGCCGGAGTGGCGGGTTGGCGGTGCAGCGTCGGAGTACCTGTGCAGCCATGGCGGGGCAAGCTGGTTCAATCTGATTCCAGATTTTCTGCTGCGACGAGGCGATGAGCTTCGCGTACTTGATACGAAGTGGAAAGTGCTGGATGCAACGGCCAGCGACGCGCGTGAGAAGTACGGGCTCAAACAATCCGACTTCTATCAAATGTTTGCCTACGGGCAGCGCTACCTGGGTGGAGTAGGGCAAATGGCGCTGGTCTATCCGCAGCACGCGGGATTAGCGCAGCCCCTTCCCGCATTTGATTTCAGCGCCGAACTGCAGCTTTGGGTGCTGCCTTTTGATCTAGAGCGTGGATTGCTGGTGATGCCAGAACACTGGCGGCCGGACGGCAACGTCCCTCCTCAAGTGAACCCACCGCTGCGCATAGCAGCGAGCTCAGTAGCTGGGTTCCCTTAACTATCTGAGCCGGCCGCTCATGCACACGTGCTACTCCCTAACCTGCAACCTCTCAGCCACCTGCGCAGTCAACGCCACACACGCCATCTTCAACCCTTCCATCACCCGATCCCCCAAGTACTCCTCGGGCGCGCCGTTCTGCCGCGTACGCTCCGCAGCCAGCATCAGTTCCGCCACCACGCGCAGCCCCGCCAACGCACAATCCGCATCCGCCAGCTGAAGGCAGCGCCCAGGCAGTTGATGCCGTTCCGGCCAAGGCTGGCCATCCGCAGCTGCACCGGTTCCGATGCGGTGCAGCGTGGCGACGAAGGCATTGGGATCGACGTACGATTCGCGCTCGGCTTCAGCGTTGTCCGGATCGTACTGCGCGTGCAGGGAACGGAAGTCCGATGTGGTCATGGCAATGCTCCGTACAGGACAGATAGCAGCGCCACCAGATAAAGGCGGCGGACGATGCGTGGTTCGAAAGCCGGACAGTAACCATGCCGGTGGGTCCGAAGACCCCCACGCACCGCCCGCCATGGAACGCGAACGGATTGCCAGCCGGCGTCACACAAGGTGACGCCGGCTGACAAGCGCAAAACACAAGGTTACTGAGCGGGCTTTCGAACCCCGCGCCACCCTTTTCCGGTGGCACGCCAAGAGATACCCGTGCCGCAACCAAATGCCAAGAAACCACAGGACTGATGATCGCCGGTCCTGACGCTTTCGGCATTGTCGCACACGGTGTTAAGCCAGCAAGCGATTGCGCGGCAACGCTCTTGAAGGGCTTGGCGCTATTGGCCCCAACCGCATGAGCGCCCGGAGCCAGCGCGATGGCGTAGAGTCAATCGCGACAGATTGGACCAGCGGTTCAGCCGGGCGGCGCCTCGGCCGTGGGCGCGAAGGTCAGACGCACCCGTACCCGCGCATGCAGCGCGACGCCCTCAACCACGACCGGATCGAAGCGCCATTGGTCCACTGCGGAAAGGGCCGCACGATCAAGCTCCCGCAGTCCGCTGGACCGCGCCACCATCACGTTGGAAACGTGGCCCAGCTCATCCAATTGAGCAACCAGCAGCACCGCCATGGGAGCCTGCAGGAAGATATCGGGCGGCGTGGCGAGGGCCGTTGAATACACAACGGCGGGCGCCTGCTGCAGCTTGAAGGTAGGGTTGTCACCGGCCTCTACGAACACTTCAGTGGAAACCTGGGGGTCTGCCGCCATGGCCATGGCAGGTGTAGCGCCCAGCAGCATCAAAACGAGGTTCAGTGCCAGGGCGGTGTTCAAACGGGGCATACGTGGTTTCCATTCCGGTGCGCTGCCAGCATAGCGGCCATCCCCTGGCATCGCTTGCCTTGAATGCCGGCATGCGGGACTGCTGCGCGGATTACATAGGCGCGCTTGGCCGTGGCCACAGCGCATCGTCGCGCTCCAGGTCGTAGTCGCTGCCGAACGCCAGTGCGGCCTCGCGTGGAGGAAGGTCCGCGTAGCAGCCCAGCAGGTATTCATCCATGCCGGCATCGCGATGGTCGATGACGAACAGGTGGAGGAGCTCTTTGTCGAAGGCTTCCAGCCATGTGGGTTCGATCCTGGTCACGGTCTTCCTCCAGTGAGAAGAGGAGTGTGGCTGCGATGGGTCTCACACGGCGGGACGCGCCGTCAGCGCTCCGCAAAATTTCATTGTGGTCCGATTGCGCACCAATGCATGCCAGAGTAAAAGGGGACCGTGGTTACCCATCACAACATCCATAGGAAAGGAGACCCATGGCTGCCATCGAAGACAATGACGCGCTGTTCGATTCTCAGTTGATCATCGGTCCCACGATCGTTGCGGGAAGCAACCTACTTCGCCATCTGCAGGCGGCGGGCGAGTTCGACATCAACTCTGCACCCAATTGGCTGTACCTGCCCATTGAGCAGGCGTTCGCAGATGAGCTGGGATGCGCGCGCTATGTGCAGGAGCCGATTGATGCCTACTCACAGGGCATGTTGCAGCAGTTGGCTGCCATCGAGGCCTCGCCAGATGGGCAGGGGGCGCTTGAAGGCGACCTAGGTTCTACCGTTCGGGCAGTGGAGGCCGTGAGGATGCTGCAGGACACGGTGAAGGTGGCGCTGATCAATGGGGATCTGGTGTTGGGCTAGCGGAGCTGAAATTGGGAAGTGCCAGCTCTTGGAGCTTCGGGTGCGTTGGGAATGTACGACAGCCAGATCACGCCGGGGTAAAGTGCGGTAGGCGTGGTGCCAGCTTTCACGTAAATGAAAGGAGGTCGCCTCCCCCTCTTTCAGGTTGGCCCGAGGCTAGCAATTAGGACTTTGTAAGGGATGAATATCATGGAGCAAATGGAGTCAACTCAGCCCAGACGCGGAGAATTCTTCCTCTTGATGCCGGACACCACTCGCGGGGGAAAGGGTCACGGGGTAGTGTTCGAGAATGTGAAGAAACTTCGCACGCCTCCACGGCTGATCTTACGTCCCGAAGGGGGTGGATTTCCACCTTTGGCAGAGAAACCACTGTTGGTTCACTCACCCAAGAAGGGGGGGCTTCCTGAAGATCTTGAAGGAGGGATGAGCGGTTACTGGCTCGTGTCGGAGCGCTTGCGCAACGCGTTCGTCTCTGTCGATCCCAACGGATTCGAGTTTGCGGAGAGCGAGTACCGCCTCGCTAATGGATCTGAAGGGCCGCGCTACTTCCTCTGCGATGTGACCCGAGTGATCGATGCGGTCGATGAAGCTGCGTCAAAGCTCCGCGTTGTCCGCGACGAGGGCTATCCCGGAGGCAAGTTTTACGACCTCAGGGGTGGAAGTTCCCTGGCGTTCCGAAAGGATGTCATCAACCAGGCGCACATATTCCGAACGCCGTACTCAGGGAACCTGGTTTTCTGTGACAGCGCTTTGCGCGATGCGGTTCTGGCCGCCGGCATGGGTGGTAGGGGCGAGTCGCGAGGACTATCGTTTACGGACGCAGCTGATATCTGAGTCCGCTGATTGAACTCAAGGAAGAGGTCGCTCTATGCCGCGCAACAGTCCGATTCTTCAGAAGCACCATGTGCTTGAGCAACAAACCTTCAATAACAACGATTTTCTGCAGGTATTGGTGGATGCAGAGCTCGTTGAGAAGGATGTGTTCGAGAACCTGCTCTACATGCCGGCAGACAAGAGGCTCGCTGCTGCCATGGGTGTTTCCCCTCATGGCGGGGGGCCGATCAAGGACTATCAAAACGGAATCACCTTTTCTCTGGAGATGATCGAGGCATCACCAGACGGCCAAGCTGCGCTTCGCGGTGACGTGGCTGCGATGCAGCGCGTGGCAGCTCAGGTCAACGGCCTTCGCGACACGATGACGATTGGCCTAGTCAACGGTGATCTTTACACGAACGCCCCTCTTGGCATGGATTCAGATGCCATCAGGCCGCGAACGCAGGCATTCTTCGGGAATGTCGATCGCTACGCGCAGGTCCACTCTTCGCAGTACGGCGCGTTGACTGGCATGCGTCCAGACGAGCGAATGCATCTTCTAGTGACCAGAACTGAATCGCGCATTGTGGCCTTGCTGGATGTCCATGATCAGTTCGGCACCAAGCTGACTAAAGGAAGTGATCTTGAGCTTCAGAGGAACAGCTTGTCGGCGGCAATCTCCGATGCGCAACAATCTGGTCGGATTGTCATGTCGGAGCCGGGCATCCTGAAAGTGGAGCGAGTGCTGGGTGAGGAGGCTGCCTATCGCATTCGTGCGCCTCGCTTGCAGCAAGGCGGCATCACTATGGACCTGCTCCTCGGCGAAGCCTCCACCAGCCAACTGATCCGCTCCGGCGGCCTGCTCGCCTCCGGCGCCGACGCCGTCATCACCGCCCGTCGCACCTCGCAGCTGCTGGAAGCGGGCAACGGCACCGCCGCCCAATCCGAGCTCACCCACGCTCTGGCACGCAACGGCGGTGGCTGGATCGGTGGCATGGCCACGGCATCGGTGATCGGCACGTCCAGCTTCGTCCCTGCGGCCATCGTCGCGGGCGATGCGCTGCTGATGAGCAAGGCGTTCGACAAGGGCGCCGATCTGCTCGACAACCGCGCCGTCCACCGGCAGACCGACAAGGCCGATGTCACATGGCAGTTCGATGGCCGCAACTGGCAGCGCCAGGCGGTTATGGACAGCACAGGCGACGGCCGGGGCAATCCGGCTGAGCGCAGTGTGGGCGCCAGTTACGAGAAGGCCCGCGAGCTGGGCGCGTACGCCCATGTAAAAGCGGTAGAGCTGGCGCTGGGCAAGGCGCCGCCGCCGCAGGATCCTTTCAGCATCCCGGCGAAGGACGGCGAGGGCCGTCTGGACAATCCCAACTGGCACCGCGATGCGCAGACCGAACAGTGGACGCGGCAGGTCAGGATTGGCGTGTCCGGCGCCAACGACCGGGGCGTGTATGAGACGCAGATCGCCAGCCCCGAGCGCGCCAGCGAGTTGAACCGCGAGGCGGTGCAGCGCATCGAGAACAACATCGCCAACGGCAAGGCCGCGATTGCCGCCAGCTACCTGGAGACCCGTGCTGCTACACGCGCAAGTGACTTCGTGCCGCTGGTGCCGGAAGCAGTGGAGCAGGCCCGTGCCAAGCCCGACGCCATCCAGGGCTCGGACAACCAGCTCTACCAGCGCGACGAAGCAGGGCAATGGCACCATGCTGGCCAGATCGCGCAGGGCAACATGGCGCTGGAGTTGGAGCTGACCCGCACCATCCAGCAGCCATCGCTCGATCAGTTCAACGAGACCATTGCCGCGTTGGACGCGCGGCCATTGCCGTCTGCGGCGGAAGTGAACCAGAACGAGCTGCGCCACAGCTACTACGCTGCGGGCGTTGCGCTGACCCCAGCGTGGGAGCAGGCCATTGCCCTGGCCACGGCGCGCACGCGCGAGCGGCACGGCATCACGGGTCCCACGCTGCAGGAACTGGGGCCTGTAGCCGAGGGCAACGCGGGCGCGTCCCGGCCCATCACCCATTACCAAGTGGGCCAGGATGGCGTGGCGCGCGCCGTCGCGACCACCAGTACGCAGGAGCTGCAGGCCGCATGGAATGAGGTGCGCGCGCGTGCCAATGAGCAGGCGCCGGTGCCGGACTCACCCGAGCTGCGCATTGCCGCGCTGTCGGCGGGTGAGCAGGAGGCGTACCGGCAGGCACTGCAGGAGGCCAATCGACAGGGTGCTGCGCAGGTGGATGCAGGGCAGGCTGCACGAACAGCCGCGCAGGTGGCACATGGCGACAAGCCATCCGAGCAGGATGGAAACGTGGAAGTGCGGCCCGAAGAGCCGGCGACTGCGCAGTCCATCGCGCCTGCGACGGTTGCGGCAGCGTCGCCAGCGATAACGGTCGCACCACCACCTACGCCCGCGGCGCAGTATAAGCCCGAGCCACCGCGGTACGCCGAGCAGCGCGATCCGCCGCGGCGTGAGGCGGAGCTCCAACCTCAGCCCCATCCAAACAGCGAGGCGCCCACCGAAAACCGTACCGCCTCACAGAGGCCGGAGCCCGCTGGGCCGATGCAGGCGCCCCCAGCCGAATCCGAGCGTGCGACGCCACAGTCTGCCGCGCCTCTGGCAGCGGCAACGCAGACGGTGCCAACGCAGCGCACAGAGCAGGCAGCGGAACCGGAGAAGATGGCCCCGGTGCCTGCGGTTGCCCCCACTCCAAAGCAGGACATGGCAGTGCAGGAGGTGGAACCGGTGCCCTTCAAGGAGCCGCTGCCTGCTGAGCCCGCGCGCGATCCATGGCCTTTGGAGCAGGAAGCGGCACAACACGTGCCAGAGCCCGAACCGGCTCCGTTGTATGACCTCCAGCCCGTCACTGCGGCTATCACTGTTCCTGCCGAGCCCACGACAGCGCCAGGCCCTGAACCGGCCGCGCCCGCACCGGATGAGGCATCGGGCCCGAACCGGGCGCTGCAGGACCCCACGCAGCCCGGCCACCCCGATCACGCGCTGTATCAGCAGATCCGTGAGGGCGTGGAAGCGCTGGACGCCAAGCACGGCCGAAGCTTCGATGAAGTCAGCGAACGCATGACAGCCAGCCTTCTGGTACTGGCCAAGGACAACGACCTGGAGCGGGTGGACCATGTGCTGGTGAGCAACGCTACGCGCGAACACCCAGCTGGGCACACGCTGTTCGTGGTGCAGGGTGAGCCAAGCAATCCGGCCCATCAGCGCGCTGCGATGCCGACCGAGATGGCGGCGCAGACATCGGTGGAGGAGTCACTGCAGCAGTTCGACTCTGTCAGCCGTGAAGCGCATCAGCGTGCGCTTGCCAATCAGATGGACCAGCAGCTGGAAGATCAGCGGGTGCAGCACGACATCCAGATTCGTGCGGCGAGCATGTGATGAGCAAGGCACGCGCTGCACTGGCGACCTGCAGGAAGGACTGAAGATGACGCCACATGGAAAGCGCCGGAACCGCGGGTTGCCTACTTGCGCAGGCCCAAATAAGGCAGCCTCGCCACTGCCGGCACGCCGAGTGTAACGGGCAAAGCGGCGCGACAATCTTCCGATAGAGGGGGATCGTATTCATCTGTCTCCCCCTCCAAACTGGACCGCGTAGACGCAGGTTCTCGCGGTATCACCTTCATTGGAACGATAAGTCAACAGGCTGGTATCCATACCCTGGCTACCACCGGTGATGGGGCGCCGGTACTGCCTGATGCCCCCTCTCTGAAATGGCACTTCTCCTCCGGTCCTGTATCCGAGGGCTTCGAGGGCTCGTCCGGCACTTTCGGCTTCCCAGTAGCACACGGCATTCGGAGCATCCGTCACTGGCTGCTTGCCCAACTGATAGAAGATCACCTCTTGGCTGGGGAACTCACGCGCCGACTCAACCGATAGATAAGTCACCCCATAGTTATAGCCGTCCGTCGTTGCCAGGTCCTTTGCGATGTGCCTGATGCTGACCTTTTCGTCTGGCACGAGTGAGACACCGATCGCCGTGCCCAACTTTTCCGGACTGATGTCCGCCCTTGACCTGAGCGAATCCGCGTAGGCCACAATCCGCTTCTGCAGCTCGGTCATGGAGATGCGGGCAGGGGGCGTATCTGCGGCAGCGGGACGTTCATTGAGGGCAGACGTATCCGGCGATCGCGCACATGCAGACGTCAGAGTAAGCATGGCCGATAGTCCGGAAATTACGCCAGCGCGAGCTAGATGCGACATCATATGACGCGGAAGCAGTAGAGGCCGCCAAGCCGAGATCGCGGGAAGCGAGGCTGGCGCCCCTTGGATTGCGGTGCCCATCGGCAAGTCCCTTGCAGTGGAGAGGTCACTATAAGGGGCTGACCCCGACTGACTCTACCGGCGGGGTATTGATCGCCCACGTTTGCTGGCTGGTTCACACATTCAGCATGCCAGTCGTGGCCCCAACTTTGTCCTCCACCTGCCGCCCATCCCACCTATGCCATCATCCGGCCAGGACCGCAGCACCCATCAAGGCTGAACAGGCATGGAGCAGGCAACACGCTACACCGCAACGCTGTACCTGGCCGCCCCCGGCACTCCGCTAAGAAGTGGGGGCATTTCGCCGCGCGGCCATATGTATCTGCAGGTGGCCGCGGGCGACGAGGCCCACAGCTATGGCTTCGCACCACCGCGCCAAGTGCCGGGCGAAACCCGCTCCGGCGTGCAGTACGCGCAGGTTCGCCACGATGATGCGGACGAGCATCTGGACCCGTACTACAGCCGCACCCTGGAAATCACCGAGGAGCATTACGGCTGCCTGCGTGATTTCGCCGAGGAGCCGGCCGAGTTCGAATTTGATGTGGATCGCCCGGCCACCATCAATCGCTGCAGCGATTTCGTCTGGGCGGCGCTGCACTACGCCGGCCTGCATCCGCTGCCGGCGCCGCTGGATGGCGGCAGCAACCTGGGCGAGTTCGCGGTGTTGTTCAACCTGCCGGAAATCCAGTGCATTGCCGCGCCGTTCCCGGGCAGCGATCTGAATGCCGAAACCCATCATGCGATGCCCGAGCGCGAGGCCGAGCACCATCGCCAGGGTGACCGCGCCAGCGATGAGCCGCCGCCGACGCCGATTGAAGTGGCCGGCACGCTGCTGGACCCTTCTCATCCCGACCATCGCCTGTTCTCGCAGCTGATCCAGAAAGTGGCCGAACTGGATGCCGCGCATGGCCGCCCGTTCGATGCGGCCAGCCAGCGCATCAGCGCCAGCCTGCTGGTGCTGGCCAAGCAGAACAATCTCTCGCGCGTGGACCACGTGCTGCTCAGCCAGCCGACCAAGAGCAGCCATGCGGCAGAGAGCATCTTCATCGTGCAGGGCGACCGCAACGACCCCGGGCACCGCCGCGCCAGCATCGCCACTGAAGTGGCGGCCAAGACGGATGTGGCCGATTCGCTGCGGTTGAAGGAGCAATGACGCGGCCACAGCGGCGGGGGGCGGTGGTACTGGCGGTGCTGGGCGCGCTGGCGGCATGCCGTGCGTCACCAGCGCCTGAGGTTGCGCCGCCCCTGCTGACGCGCGCACAGGCCGAGTCCCGCACGGTTGTGCCGATCACGCGGGCCGTGCAGTTGCAGAAGGCCGGTCGGATTGCCGAGGTCACGTTTGATTTGCCGGCACCCCAGAAGCCGGCCATTCCGATTCTGAACATCGGGTTGCGGCTGCAGGATACCGACGCGCGGCGGCTGCTGGATGCTTCGGAGAAGATCACTCTCGGACGTTTGCCAGCGCGGCTGCGCCTGGAGCGGATTGATGGCAGCTCGGCTCGTCATGTACAGCTCTGGCAGCGTACCCGCGATGGACGCGACTCGCAGAAGATCGCCGATGATGGCGTGGTCACAGACCTGACGACGGGGAGTGTGGACATCAACAGCTTGGCCGAGGCCGGGTTGTACTCTGAAGACGTGCTCTATCGCACGCTGCAGCTGGCGCAGGTCGGAGGCATTGCACCCGGGCGCTACGTTCTGCTGGTCGACCTTGTGGAGGATCGACCCCAGCTGGATGGCCTGAAAGCAGAATTGATCATTGGCTACCAATCACTAGGAAAGTAGACATGCACAAGGACGATGCCGAACGCTACAGCGTAACCATCCATCTGGCGGCCCCCGGCACGCCGCGCTACGGCCGTGATGCCGAGGGAAACAGGTTCCTGCTGGAGCCTTCGTTCGCGGGGCACATGTTCCTGTCGCTGCGCCGTTCGGGTGAACCCTTGCCGGAGAGCATTGGTTTCACCCACGCAGGCACCAAGGACGAGCCGAACAGGGGCAAAGTCGATGACATGGACGTGTCGGTCTACGACAAGCCCCGCTTCGAGCGCACGATCGAGATCAGCAAGGAGCAGTACGACCGCATCCTCGAGTTCTCGGCGGACCCGAAGAAGCACGGCTTCGACATGAACTACGACTTCTTCGCCAACGCCTGCACCGATTTCGCATGGGGTGCCCTGAACCACGCAGGCCTGCGACCGGTCGGGCTGGCCGGGGAGATCACCAACTACGAGGGCGCCACCAAGGTCCTGGACAACATCCGCGCGGTCAACGCCATTCCGCAGCAGGTGAAGGGCAGCGAGCTGGACAGGGTGCAGTGGAACCCGATGCCGAAGCAGACGTTCCGCGAGTGGATGTTCACCGAGAACGGCGAGCAGTGGCGCGGCAACAGTGCACTCGCGGCAAGCGGCACGCCCGCAGACCCGGCGCACGACGATCATGCCCGCCTCAACCAGATCCACCAGCAGGTGGCCGACCTCGGCGCTTTCGGTGCACGCAACGGCAATGTCAGTGCCAGCCTGCTCGCGCTGTCGAAGGAGCAGCAGTTCTCGCGCGTGGACGAAGTGGTGCTGGGCGAGCAGCGCGGTGATACCGCACCGAAGCTGTTCATCGTGCAGGGGGACCCCAGTGACCCGGCACACCAGCGCGCCAGCATGCCCGCGGAGGTTGCAGCGCAGGCACCGGTGGAGGCCTCGTTCGAACGGGTCGCGCAGTTGCAGCAGAACCCGCCGCAGCGCGATGTGCAGCGCCTGCAGGAAGAGCAGCAACTGCAACAGAGCCACGGCCCACGGATGGCATAGCCGGCGGACGCGGTTCCAAGGTCGAACGTCTGCCACGCTCAGGCAGACGCACGCCACGCCCCCCACCTGCTACCATTCCCCCGCAACCCCAGCCAGCCCACCCTGCGCAGACAGATGCGGGGCGGGCCGTCGCAGTACGGCCCAGCGAGCCAGGACACCTTCCCGTGCCCATTCAAGGACGCTCGCATGTTCCGTAATCCTCTTTTCCGCTCGGCCGCGCTGGCCGTTGCCGTTTCGCTCAGCCTCGGCGCGCCCTCCGCGTTCGCCGACAACGCACCCGCCGCCAGCGCCACCACCGCCGTGCAGCGCCAGGCGGTGGCCAAGGGCCTGTACGAGCTGGCCTACAGCCCGAAGCAGGACGCCGTGTTCGTGGCCTCCTCTGGCGGCTTCGGCGATGACGCCGGCCCGGCCCAGGTACTGCGCCTGAATCCGACCACGCTGGCAGTGGAAACCCGTATCCCGCTGGAGCGCAAGGCCTTCGGCGTGGTGCTGGATGACGCCCACAACCGCCTGTACGTGGGTAACACCGTGGACCTGTCGGTGACGGTGGTCGACACCGCGCAGAACAAGGCTGTCGGCACCATCCAGCTGATGGAGAAGAAGACTGGCAAGGACGGCAAGGCCGCCTACACCCATGACCTGCGCGAGCTGGTGGTCGACAGCGCGGCCAACCGCCTATACGTGACCGGCCACAGCAGCCAGCCGGAGGTGAGCAGCGTGCTGTTCGTGATCGATACCACCACGCTGAAGGTGATCAACACCATCGACGGCCTGGGCAATGCCAAGGCGCCGGGCCTGGCACTGGATGCGGCCAACAAGCGCGTCTACACCAGCAACCTGCTGGCCGATCTGGTGGTGGTGGGCACCGATTCGAACAAGGTGGTGGCGCAGCACAAGATCGCCGCCGAGCAGCCGATGAACATCGCGCTGGACCCGGCCGGCAAGCGCCTGTTCGTGACCGACCAGGGCTCGGAATTCCTGCGTGGCTACCAGGCCAAGAGCAGCGGCCTGGTCAGCAAGCACCCGGGCCAGCGCGTGCTGGTGCTCGACCGCAGCACCGGCAAGGAACTGGCCAGCATCCCGACCGATGCCGGCCCGCTGGGCATCCTGCTGGACGCACCGCGCAAGCGCCTGTACGTGACCAACCGCGAAGCCGGTACGGTGACCGCCTACAACAGTGACAGCTACCAGAAGGTGGCCACCTACACGGTGCCGACCCACCCGAACAGCCTGGCGCTGGATGCGAAGAACAACGTGTTGTTCGTGAGCATCAAGAACGGCGAGAAGGATGACAAGGGCGCCGACGAGAGCGTGGCGCGGATTCAGCTGTAACCGGCTACGGGGCCGCCCGTGCGTCCGGCATGGGCGGCCCTGCTCGGCTCAGGGCATCAAGTGCCCTGTGTTGCTGGTGACTTCTTCGTGTCTGCTTCCCGCGGGCACGATATGAACTCGGCAACCTGGTCCATGGGGACGCGATGGACGGTTCTGCTGTCGTCATCCTTGATGCGTACAAGCAGCACGGAACTTGTCGAGTACACAACGTTGATCGGATGGGTAGCAGTACCATCACCGATCAGGAGCCTGTGCGATGCGCCGTCACGCGATCGCAGGTCCAGCATCATGCAGCCACGGGATTTTCCGCTTGGCGGATTGACAACCTGCGAGGCCAGGTATGCACCGGTCGAAGGGAAGAGCATGGCCACGGTGACCATGATCGAGGCGAACGAGAGTGCAAGTACACCAACGCCGTATCGTCCACTCAGTTCATCGACCACTCTGATGACGATGGACTGGAATATGCCCAATGCTACTGCGGCCGTGAGCAGGCACATGCCAATCACCAGATCACTTTCCCTGGAGACCAGGCCGAGCATGAGCCGCATGATCGTGTTGATGGACAGCAGTTGCATGAGCCCCATGCCCAGCAGGAAGTAGCTATCCAAGGAAAGCCATTTCTGCTTCCTGTCATCGGGCTTCGCCCAGCGGGAAAATAGAACGAAGATCAGCAGGCAGCCAATCGTACTGAACCACAGTGCTGCATCTGAAATCTCGGTGTAGAAGGATGCGACATAGATTCCGCTGAAATGCAGTACGCCCGGAGTGATCAGCGCAAGGCTCCAGCGCCAGAGCGTCCTGTTCCGGCTCGCCGGATCGTCCGGCAGCAGTTTGATTCCCTGGCCTGGGATATACGAGAACCGATTGGGTGACAGTACGATGGGGGAAAGGAACATGACGGCCAGGGCAAGGACGCGCAGCCCGGTCACCGCAAGCATCATGGGGAGTGCGGAAACGGCATCGGACGAAAGCAGGCTGAGAGGCAGCTCTTCCCTGACGGCGTAGTAGAGGATGCCTGCGCTGGGCAGAAGTACGGCAATCGACGCAATAAGAACCGGATGGCGCTCGATCCAGGCCAGCACCGGGCGAAGTTCTGCGACGACATTGTCAATGAAGATCACGAGCTCGGAATGACGCTTGTTCATCAATCTCCCTTCTGGGGGTTCCATCATCCTGATCTGTTTTCCCTCGCTGTCCGGTGAGGGGATTGCCTGCTGTCGACCGCTGAGGTCGTCCGGGTTTCCTCAGTAGTAAACGTCTATCTGGTGTCACGTACTTCGTTGCTGTCGCGTACCCAGCATCCCAGGCCATACAGCGCGAGCCCGTACACCACGGTGGCACCGATGATTCTGAACATGGCGTTCCTCGTCAGGTGATTGAAGGAAGGGAGGCCCAGCACTGACATGGTCTCCCCGGAGAGGAATATGCGGATCCCTCCGACAATCTGTGTCGCAGTGCGATGTGTCGTCGTAATCGGCCACGAAAAGTTCGCAATAGGCCTAAAGTTTTCGGATGTGCTGTCGATGATCCGGGGGGATCAGGCGTTACGACATGGTTTGTCGCTATATACGCCGAAGATGGATCTCCCAGCCAAACCTTAGGGCGAAGCATGCCCGGGTATTGGCCCACAGCTGGATGCTTTGCGTCACGGAGGAAAGCGCAATGGAACCCAATGCAGATGACAATGCCCGCGAAATGTCGGGCAGGCAGATCCTGGACGCAGCGTCGACGATGTCAACGCTGGAGACTGTCCAGCGCTATGGCAATGCAAATGCCGAGTACATCAAGGGGTATACCGGAACAGATGCGCTGACCGGGCAGACATTTACCCATGGCCTGGAGAAGATCTCCAGGTACAAGCTTGATCCGGTACGTCCCGAGAACAGCATTGCGCAGCAGGCTGGCTATGCGGCTGAGGTGGCAGCGACCAGTCGTGACAATGCCGAGGCCATCATCAGTGGGTCACCCGTTCGCACGGTGCGCAGTGATGATCATCCCCAGTACCGGCGAAACGATGATCGCGTTGACCGGGTAAGGGTGCTGGATGGCCAGATCATTGAAGGCAGCCAGTCCCAGATGAAGTTCGTGGGCAACCGTGACCGGCTCCTTGAGAAGATCGCTGCGCCCGATGGCGAGTTCTCGCGCTATCGTGGGCTGAAGTTGGAGCTGCCGTCGGAACAGTACATCGATGCCGAGGCATATTGCCGGGCGCAGGCTGCAGATCTGCGCCGCCAGGCGGACGTGGTCGACTCGAGGGGCAAGCCTGAGGTAGCACTGCATCTCCGTGCGAAGGCCGACAACTACGAGCAGCTGGCCGGCAACCTTCTGGATGCGGGGCTGACCAGTGACGATGCGAAGTTCTACCGCACCCATCCGCGGATGGCGACGGTGCGCGACATCGCGCATACCAGCCACAGGGCAGGCCTTGAAGGCGCGCGCGGCGCGTTCATGATTGGCGCGGCGATCAGCGTGGCGACCAATGCGTATGCGGTTGCAACCGAACGCAAGCGGATGCTGGATGCGGGCTGCGCTGTCCTGGTGGATGGTGCCGTTTCTGCCGGCATGGGCTACGCAACGGCTGCGTCCGGCGCCGCGTTGACCGCAGTGATGCAGCAGTCGGGCCGGCAGAGCCTGCAGGTGCTTTCCCGTACCGCCGCGCCGGCCATGGTGGTCGACGTCTGCGTGACCATGACCAGCTGCATACGTCGTTACGCCAAGGGTGAGATCGACGGCGTCCAGTTCCTGGATGAGGTCGGTGAGAAGGGTTCCGGCATGATGGCTTCGGCCATGATGGCGGCATTGGGCCAGATCGCCATTCCGGTTCCGGTAGTTGGCGCCGCCATCGGCGGGATGATTGGCTGCACGCTTTCGTCGATCTTCTATCGGGAAACGCTGGAGGCGGTCAGGAGTGCCGGTCTGGCCGCAGAGAGGCTGGCCCTGGCAATCGAGCTCAATGAAGCGGCCCGTGAGGAAATCCTGGCACAGCGCCTGGCCTTTGGACAGTTCATTGCGGACGAGCTTCCAGTGCTGAATGACGAGACGGCCCAGCTGCTGTGTGCACTCGACACCACCCAGCCAGAGATTGACGCCGACGACTTTGCGGCTGCAATCAACCGATTTTCCCTTCTGCTGGGCAGCCGCCTGCAGTTTGATTCGTTGCAGGAATTTGATGCATTCATGACGGGTGACGAGCCACTTCGGCTCTGATGAATCAAACCCATTTCTGGTCGTGGCCTTCCGGGCAGGTTGGCCACACCGGCTTCCGTGTGTGATCCCAAGACCTTGGAGATACGATGTTCCTTTACCTGCTTCCAGACGCCGAGCAGGCAACCTTCCTGAAGGTTGCGCGCCTGCTGAGCGTGAGTGACAACCCGATGCTGTGGGATGGAAAGACCCACCAGGAAGTGACTGGCGATACCAACCTGAGCAAGGTTTCGCTGGATGAATCCGAGCACGAACGCGCGATCTTCGACAGCTTTTCCCGTGAGTGCGGCAAGGTATATCGGTCCGATGGGGTGACGAAGGAACTGTTGGCGCGCCTGCAGACGATGCCGCTGGTGCGCCAGAGCGACCCGGTAGAGCGGGCGCGTGTGGCGTGCGAGGTGCTCGATTCGTTGATCGACCAGGCCATGGTCGAAGTCGTACAGCCGGCCGTACCGAAGGTGATGCTGTATGAACTGATGCTGCTTGCACTGGCCGACGGTGAAGTGTCGAGTGTCGAGGAAGCGCAGTTGCGTCGCCTGGCCGACATCTTTGGTATTGACGACTACATCTACAACGACCTGCTTGAGCGCGCGGAAAGTATCAATCGCGAGGCCAGCCGTACCGTTGCCATCATTCTTGAGTAAAGGGAGTTACCCATGATTCCAATCGTAATCGGGGCCGCCATGGCGGCCAGCGCGCTGTACGGCATCTACAAGGGCGGCAAGGCCGTGGTCGATCACAAGGATGCCGGCATCGCCAACGCCGATGCCAAAGGGCTGATCGAGAAGGGGTCGTCGCTGCTGGAGACGCAGCGAAAGCGTACCAACACGGTGCTTGAGGACTATGGTGCACGCAAGCTGCGCGCTTTCAATGGAGGGATTGCGGACTTCATCGATGCATTCGGCCAGCTCAAGAACGTTGAGGGGATCGGCTCTCCCGAACTGGACAAGCTGGTGCAGGGCGATTTCAGCACGGCGTCGCTGGAAGGCCTGAAGCGGGACTACCAGTTGCTTATGGACTCGGGCCTGGGCCTGGGCGCTGGGCTGGGAAGTGGCGCCGCGCTGGCGTTTGGTGCGTACAACGGGACCATGCTGCTGGCCAGTGCCAGCACCGGTACCGCCATTTCAACCCTCAGTGGTGTTGCCGCAACCAACGCAACCCTGGCGTGGCTGGGCGGCGGCTCGTTGGCTGCTGGTGGATTCGGAATGGCCGGTGGCACCCTGGTGCTGGGTGGTCTGGTTGCCGGTCCGGCGCTTGCGATCTTTGGCTACGTCGTGGGCAGCAAGGCTGAAGCCGCGCTGGCTGATGCCCGCCGTTACAAGGAGGTTGCTCGAACTCATTACGACGAGGCCGTGTTGGCCGCCGAACAGTTGGCAGCGGTCGAGGCAGTGACAACACTCGCAAACAGGACGTTCTCCAAGCTGTGCATGTCGCTGCGTCGTGGTGTAGCCGACATCCGTGATGTGATCCGGGAGCACGGCTGCGATTTCAGTAGTTTCCCCCAGCAGGCGCGGGAGCGGGTTTTCCGTGCCGTGAAGGTTGCCCAGCTGATCAAGGTGATGATCGATACGCCGATCCTGGATGACGAAGGCGCCCTGGTGCTTTCGACCGAGAAGACCGTGGCCGATGTGGATACGGCGATGGTGGTGATGAAGGGTGAGCAGCCCGCCAAGGCGGCTTGACGATGGGCGGAGCCCCACGCCGTTCTGGTGGGGCTCTTGCTGCCTGTCGGCTCTGGAAGGGAAGATTGATATGAAGATCCGTTCGAACGACACACTGATGCGGCAGTGGGAGATGCTGCGTATGATCCCGCGCGCCCCGCGCAGGATATCGGTCAGGCAGATACTCGAGAATCTGGAGCCGCTGGGCTTCAGAACAAGCAGCCGCACCATTGAGCGGGACCTCCAGAATCTGTCCGCGCGGTTCCAGCTCATTGCCGATGACAGTGAAAAGCCCTTTGGCTGGAGTTGGTCAAGAGAAGCGAACTTTGCCTTCACTCCCAGGTTGTCGATTTCGCAGAGTGTTGCACTGCTGCTTTCGCATGCACATCTGCGTCAGCTGCTCCCGGCAACGGCCATGAATGAGCTGATGCCTGTATTCGACATGGCGCGGGCGGAGGTCTCGACGTCGGGTTGGGGGGAGTGGACGAGCAGGACGGCGATTCTGCCAACGGGGCTGAACCTGCTTGCCCCCGAAGTGGAAACGGCGGTGCAGGTGGATGTCCACAGGGCATTGGCATCCCGGCGCTGTCTATCAGGCTGGTATCGCAGCAAAGGCAAGGACGAGCCGAAGGAGATGATCATGCATCCTCTTGGGCTGCTGATGCGCGGTTCCGCGCAGTACCTTGTCTGCATGCTGCGGGACTATACGGACATCCGCCACCTGGCGTTGCATCGCCTGAGCGGAACCCGGGTTCTGGAAACTGAGGCAAGAAGCCTGCCGGACTTCGACTTCCAGCGCTATGCGACGACCACCGCCACCGCGTTCCAGGGGCAAGGGCGCATTGTGCTGGAGGCGCGTTTCCGGGCGAAGGCTGCGGAGCATCTCAGGGAGACGCCCCTGTCGGACGATCAGGGAATCAGTGACCTGGGCGATGGGTGGATCCGGCTGCGCGCTACGGTGGAGGACGACCAGACCCTGCGGTGGTGGCTGATGGGCTTCGGAAGCAACGTGCGGGTCGAGTCCCCATCGCACCTGTGCGACGCTATCGGCGCGGAGTTGGCCCAGGCAGCGAGCTACTATGCCCGCGATCTGGAGGAGGCCTTGGGCTGAAATGCCCCTGGTCGGGGTGAGTGAGCACTGACCGACGGGTTCATTTCGCTGCCGGCCGATGGTCGTAGCTGATCACCCGCTCGGCCAACCAGCGCCTGTCCACGCGGCGCCAGACCTGGATGAAGCGGGCCTGGCCCACCCAGCGCTCCACGCCGTCCTTGCCGCGTTCATGGAAGCGGTGGTCGCCGATCTCCAGCGCCCGCTCGTCGTGCAAGGGGAACACCTGCAGCGAAGGTTCCACCAGCTCACGGCGCAGGCTCCAGCCGCCCTTGCGCGCATTGCTGCACATGTTGGCCACGCTGCGGCGGAAGTCCTCGCGGCTGCTGGCCGACTTGCCGTCCTTGTCATGGAAGAACTCCATGTCTTCGGTGGTCATCGCGGCGGCCCTGTCGGCATCGCAGGCCTCGAAGGCCACAGCAAAGAGCTGGGTGTCGGCCTGGCGGATCTGTTGGCGCAGGTCGTCGGTGGACGGCGCTGTGGCGACGAGGCCGGCAGCCAGCAGGGGCAAGGTAGGCAGCAACATGGCGAGGCTCCAAGGGTGGTTCACGCAGGCTCGCATGGCGTTTGGGCCGTTGCAGCCGGCTTCCGATGAAACGGGTTTTCCACGGAGCGAATGCCCGCATTGGCGGCCCGGCCGAGGCGTCGTCGTCTGTGCAGGCGATGTCATGGCGACCGGCGATTCCATCACGGTCGCGATAGGCAGCGGTCAATAGCCTGAAAGCCTCCCCTTCCACAGGAGCTCCCATGCCTGCTTCCCGCATCCGCCTGCACGTTGAAGACACCGGTGGTGACGGCCGCCCGGTCATTCTGATCCACGGCTGGCCGCTGTCTGCCGATGCCTGGAAACAACAGGTGTCGATCCTGCGCGATGCGCAGCATCGGGTGATCAGTTACGACCGGCGCGGCTTCGGCCGTTCCGACAAGCCGGCCGAGGGCTATGACTACGACACGCTGGCAGCGGACCTGGCCGGGGTGATCGAGGAGCGTGACCTGCACGACGTCACCCTGGTCGGCTTCTCGATGGGCGGCGGTGAGGTGGCGCGCTATGTGAGCAATCATGGGCAGGACCGTCTGCACAGCGTGGTGTTTGCAGCGGCGGTGCCGCCGTTCCTGCTGCGCAGTGATGACAACCCGGAAGGCCCGCTCACCCAGGAAAAGGCCGATGAAATGCGCAGCGGTCTGGAGAAGGATCGTGAGGCGTTCTTCGATGGCTTCACCCGCGATTTCTTCAGCGCCCATGGCCAGTTGATGGTGACCGAAGAGACGCGTCAGGCGGCGATCGCGTTGTGCCATCAATCCGACCAGAACGCAGCGCTGGGGTGCATGAAGGCGTTTGCTACCACCGACTTCCGCGAAGACCTGAAGAAGATCACGGTGCCGACCTTGATCCTGCACGGTGACAGCGATGCCATCGTGCCGTTTGAAGGTTCTGGCCAGCGCACGCACCGAGCCATTCCGGGCAGCGAAGTGGTGATCCTTGAAGGCGCGCCGCATGGCTGCAACACCAGTCATGCTGATCACTTCAATCTGGCGCTGTTGAACTTCCTGAAGCAGTAAGCTGCGGCCATGCGTGAACCGAAGACGCCCCCGTGGAAGAAGCCCAATCCCAAGGGCCAGACGTCGCAGCCGTTGTCGCCTGCGCAGAAGGAGGCAGCCCGGCAGCGTGCGGAAGAGAACGGGCGGCGTTATCCCAATCTGGTGGACAACATGTGGGCCGCGAAGCTGCCGCGCGGATCGTGATCTGTAGAATCGAGCCATGCTCGACTCCGCTCTGCATCCATCCATGCATGGCGTGGATCTACTGCAACAGCAGCCGAGCATGGGCTCGACTCTACAGGTCGACCAGCGGCTTCCAGCCGGGTTCCAGCCAGGGTGAGATCTCGCGCTGGCGGACGGTGATTGCCTCCGTCGGCAGCCCCGCCAAGCGCGCAAGCTCTGCACGCAGCAGCTCGGCATCCACCGGCACTGCCGTAGCCACCTGCAGGCGATCCCCCTGATGCCTCACCTGCACCGGTAGCGTGGCGTGCGCTTCATGCTCGCCGCCGGTGCGACCGATCGGGTAGCGCATCGTTACCGGCCGCGACAGCTGCGCCAGTGCTGGCTGCCACGCCTGTAGTACGAGGGGCTGCCCGGCAGCGGGAACATGTACTTCAGCAATCGTAGCCGGGTAGCCGGTGATGCTCTCGACCATGACCTGGAAGCGCGCGCCATCCGGCACGACCAGCACGGTGGCGATCAACGTGAAGAGCGAAACGAACACCGCTGCGAGGTTCCAGCTGCGCGGCGCGGAGGCCGGGCGAGTTGCGGTACGCAGACCTGGCTTTCGCCGCAGCTTGCGCGCGTAGATGCGCCGGTCCTTCCTGCGCGGGCTGCTGCTGTGCTCGGGCAGGTTCAAGGGAACCCGTGGAAGGCGCGCCACGCGGGCCTTGATCAGGCGCGACAGCAGCATCCAGGCGATCACGAACGCCAGCAGCGGAAGCAGCGTTCGCACCCACAGATACAGCGTGACCATCCACAACACCTCTACATACGACCATCCATGCTCATCCACATCCTACCGGGACCGCGCGCCGGTTGTCGTATCCGCCAGCCGACAAGCACAGGGCGCTTGGTTAGGATGGTCCTTTGTTGTCATGGATGAACCGATGGTCTCTGCTGCTACCCGCTTCTGTCGTATCTGTGGTCCTGGCCCGATCCTGCTGGCACTGCAGGTGGTGGCGCTGCTGGCGGTAGCCCTTGCAGTCGGCTTCTTCCACTACCGTGTGGGACTGCTGCTGGAGCCGGTGGATGACGCATGCGGTGGGCCCGACCCTGTCGCGCGCATGCAGGTGGCCGAACAACTGCTGGCGCGGTCCACTGCGCTTGCACCGTGGCAACCCTTGCAGTGGATTCCGATGGCGGGCGTGGTACTGGCGCTGCTGGGCGCGATGTCGATCAGCGTCTACCGGCTGGGCCGCCTGTCGGAACGCCTGCGACGTGCCAACTGGGGGCTGATGGCGCTGCACGCCGCGATCCTGGCGCTGGCCCTCAGGGCATTGCACCTGTACGACCTGGCATGGACTGGCGTGGCCAAGCTGTCCCCAGCGGCGTGCCTGGTGGAGCTGGGCGAGCAGGGCCGGTTGCCGCTGGCACAGGCGCAGCAGGTGGTGTTCGAGATCCTCACCCATGAGCATGCACCGCTGCTGCGCAATCCCGATGATCTTGCCCTGGTGCTGGTCGCGTTGATGCTGATGGCGATGGCTGCGGGATTCATGTTGTGGCGGGCGATCGTGCGCGAACGTCAGGTGCAGTCGCCCGGCCCATAGCGGGTGTGGGACCGGCCGCGCGCCCGCAATCGCGCTAGAGTCAGCACTTCGCCCCTGCAAGGATGTGCTGATGCGTTGGTTGCTGCGTGCTGTGCCATTGCTGCTGTGTTCGTTGGCGGTACACGCCGCCGAGGTGGATCGCCGGATCGCGATGACCATCGACGACCTGCCGTGGGCGCGGGTGGACGAGATCGTTCCGCCGGACCTGCAGTCGCGGCACGAAGCGCTGATGGCCCAGCTTCGTCAGGCGGGTGTGCCGGTGGTCGGCTTCGTCAACGAGAACAAGCTTGAGATCAACGGACACGTGCAGCCCGCGCGGGTGCAGATGCTGCGCGACTGGCTGGACGCCGGGTATGTGCTGGGCAACCACACGTATTCGCACATGGATCTGAACGCCAGGGGTGTGCCTGCGTTCCAGCAGGATTTTCTGCGTGGTGAAACGGTGCTGCGGCCGCTGCTGGCCGAGCGCGGACTGAAACCGCAGTGGATGCGCCATCCCTATCTGCGTGCCGGACGCACACCGGAAGAACGCGCGGAGATGGACGTGTTCTTCAAGCAGCATGGCTACCGCGTGGCGCCGGTGACGGTCGACAACGGGGAGTGGGTATGGGCCTTCGCCTATGCCAACGTGATGAACGAGCAGCCTGATTCCCCGGCGCGCGAGGCGATGCTGGCGCAGCTGCGCAAGGGCTATGTGCCCTACATGCTGAACAAGCTGGACTACTACGAGAAGCAGTCGCAGGCGCTGCTGGGCTACGCGCTGCCGCAGGTGTGGCTGATGCATGCCAACGAACTCAATGCAGCCACCTTCGCCGAACTGGTGGCAGCGACGAAGCGGCGCGGCTATCGCTTCATTTCACTGGATGAGGCGATGCGCGATCCTGCTTACGCGCGTGGCGCCGAGGGCTACAGCGGTCGCTATGGCCCGAGCTGGCTGCACCGCTGGGCAATGGCCGAGAAGAAGCCGAAAGACTTCTACGCCGGTGAACCGGAAGTGCCGAAGTGGGTGATGAAGCTGGCGAAGGTTGACTCGGAATGAAGCTCAGCGCTTGACGGCCAGCACACCGTCCAGCGCCAGCTCGGCCTTGAAACCGGCCTTTTCCAGGCGCTTGGCCACTTCGCGCGGCACGTCGCGGCCGCTGGTCAGCTTGTTCGGCGCGCCGGTGTAGTGGAACAGGCGCCCTCCCTTGCGGATGACGCGGGCGAGGTGGTCGTAGAACACCTGCGAGTACAGTTCGCCGGCGATGCCGAAGCGCGGCGGGTCGTGCAGGATCGCGTCGACACTGTTGCTGGCCACCTGTTCGATCTGCTGTGAGACGTCACCGTGGCTGAATTGCAGGCGGCCCCCGGCGGCGGCCGAGTCCGGATCCGGCGACCACGGGTTGAGCGTGCGCAGCCACATCACATCGGCGTTCTTCTCGAACGAGCGGATGTGGCCGACACCGGCTTCCAGCGCGCAGGCGGCGAAGTAGCCCAGGCCGCCGCAGGTATCGAGGATGACCTTGCCGGCCGGGGCGACCAGCTCGACCTTGCGGCGCGCATCCTCGAACGGTGACAGCTTGGAGGTCGGCAGCATCTTGATGCCGTCGATCTCGAAGGTCGGTGCGCCCCATTCGGTCGGCACCAGCTTGATCAGCGAGCTGCTGTAGCGCGAGATAGGTGCGAAGTCCTCGCCATCCCAGTAGTACAGCGTGCGGTCCTTCAGCTTGCCCGGCCACGGGTAGGCCTGGCCACGGAAGTGGAAGCCGTCTTCGTTCAGGGCCACGCTGTCCTGGCTCCGGCCCAGGTCGAGCGAGCCCTGCCATTCAGCAGCGCCCTTGTCATGGGCACGGCGCAGGGTGTCAGCGCTGTCGCGGGTCAGCAGGGGGCCGGTGTAATGGGGCACGGCGGGTACCGGGGCGGTTCGGGGGAGGGCATGGTACCGCAGCTGTTGCCGTGGCCACGCGTGGCTGCTGCAGTAGATCCACGCCATGCGTGGATGTAGACGGGAGGAGCCGAGCGTGGGCTCGGCGCTACCGCTGGCTGGTGCAGCTGTAGCCGTGTGTGGTTCCTTCCCCTGAAATCACGCCGACGCCACGCGACGGCTGCATGCCTACTCGCGCGCACGACCGACGATGGACCTCCTGGGTTTCCGGTGGCTGCCGATCAAAGTCGTAGCGCAGGCTGCCGTCTTCCTGCATCAGCCAATGCACGGTAACGCGCTCATGGCGACCATCACCGAGATCCCAGTCCAGGGTGCGCATGATCAGGGTCTGGCCATCGGGCAGCTGCCGGACTTCGTCATAGGCACCCTGGGTCTTCGGCGCGCTTACCGCAAGCAGCAGAAACAGCAGCATTGGCATCGCTCCTCAAAGAAGACAGGATGTGCCCATATTGCCCTGAGCCGCCATCAGAATCATTGCGTCTTACGGGCACTTGACCGCATACACCGGCCCAGCCCCGATCAGCATCAGCGCCATGTAGTCACTATCACTGGCCTTGCCCTTCAGCGTCGCGCCCTTGTTGAAGTGGAAGATGCCGAAGCCACCGGCCATGCGGATCAACGCGTTGTCGATCTGCTCGGCGTCATCGCGGAAGTAGCGGCTGATCTCGCTGCGGGTGGCTTTGTGCAGGGCGTTGGGTTCGCGCTGCCACTGCTCGCCACGGCTGAAGGAGACGAAGTACTGGCCGCCTTCCTTGTCGATGCGGAAATCGGCCGGTTTGCGCGCGCCGGTGGCGAAGCAGCCCTGCAACGGGTCGGCGCTGAAAGGAAGCCCGGCATCACCACTGCAGGCGGTGAGCAGCAGGAGGGCACCGGGCAGCAGCAGGCGGAGCGTGCGCATGGGATGTCCCGACGGGGCAGGTGCGGCTAGTGTAGGCAGCACACGGGCGTGGTCCGTACAGAAATTCGGCAAGGACACAGGGGTTTTCGGATGGCGAAGGGCAAGGCACCGTGGTGCGGCGTGGCCAGTTGGCTGGGGATCGCTGTGGGTTGGGGCGCGGGCACGTTGGCTGCGCAGGCGGCGGTGGCCGCAGGCGGCAATGGCATGGCTGCGGGATTGGGCGTGGGGGTGCTGGGCGCGGCGCTGGTGGGCTGCGGTCTGGCGGTGGCTTCGCGCGTGCGCGGCGAGCGCTGGCCGTGGATCGGCATCGGTGGTGCGGTGCTGAGTGCGCTGCCGCTGCTGATGTACCTGCTGCGGATGATGTTGAAGCTGTAGTTGTAGAGTCGAGCCATGCTCGACTTGTGGGCAACGCAGCCAGGCATGGCCTGGCTCTACTGGTCAGCGGCGGCCGGAGCATGCCATGCCGGCCAGCGGCCGGCACTACCCGGCGTGGATCATGCGCTGCGGTGAATCTCCACCGTCACGTGCACCAGTTCCTCATGAATCGCCAGCGCGTTGCGCACGGTATCGGCATCCAGACTGACGTCGCTGGTGACCACGCTGGCGCTGACCGCGTACTTGCCGCGACCCACCTGCCAGACGTGCAGGTCGGCCAGGCGTGCCGGCCACGGGCCCTGTTCGATTACCTCGCGCACTTCGGCCACCACCGGCGCATCCATCTGCGCGTCGAGCAGGATGCGGCCACTGTCGCGCAGCAGGCCGATCGCCCAGACCGTCACCAGCACGGCGCCGACCAGGCCCATCACCGGGTCCAGCCAGGTCAGGCCCAGCAGCTTGCCGCCAAGCAGGGCGACGATGGCCAGCACCGAGGTGGCGGCGTCGGCCAGCACGTGCACGTAGGCCGAGCGCAGGTTGAGGTCGTGACCGTGCGCATGGCCGTGATCGTGGTCGTGCCCGTGATGATGGTCATGCCCATGCCCATGCCCATGATGGTGATGCGCGTGGCCCGGGCTGTCGTGCAGCCACCAGGCGCAGAGCAGATTCACGCCCAGGCCCACCGCTGCAATGGCGATGGCTTCGTCGTAATGGATCGGTGCCGGCACCCACAGCCGTTCCAGCGATTGCACGGCCATCAGCGCGGCGACGCCGAGCAGGGCGATGGCGCTGGTATAGCCGGCCAGGATCTCGATCTTCCAGGTGCCGAAGGCGAAGCGCGGATCGTGCGCGTAGCGCCGCGCGCAGCGGTAGGCGAACACCGAGAGGCCCAGCGCCAGCGCGTGCGAACTCATGTGCCAGCCGTCGGCGAGCACGGCCATGGAGTTGAACCACCAGCCGCCGACGATCTCCACCAGCATCATGGCGACGGTGAGCCACAGGGCGCGGCGGGTATTGCGTTCGGCCAGCGGGTTGCCGTCGTCGAAGCGGTGTTCGTGGCGACGGGCGGCGGCGAGGGCGTCCAAGTGCATGGCGGCGGGAGCTGGAGTTGATACCCCCATAGGGTATATGATCCCGCCATGGCCCATGTACACAAGAATCGAAAGCAGCTGCTGACCCGGGTGCGCCGCATCGCGGGTCAGGTGGCGGCGTTGGAGCAGGCGCTGGACAAGCCCGAGGGGGAAGCGGGGGACTGCGCGGGCGTGCTGGTGCAGGTCGCCGCGGTGCGCGGTGCCGCCCACAGCCTGCTGATGGAGCTGCTGCACGAGCACCTGCAGGAACATGTGGTGGGTGCCGATGACCCGCAGCAGCGGGCGGACGAGGCTGCGGTGCTGGTGGAGCTTCTTCGCCGCTACGGCAAATAGCAGGGGTAGTGCCGGCCGTTGGCCGGCAACTGCAGGTTGCGTCCGAAGCTCATGCGGTTGCCGGCCGGCGGCCGGCACTACCCGTGGCGTCCGAAGCTCATGCGGTTGCCGGCCAGCGGCCGGCACTACCCGCGGCGTCCGAAGCTCATGTGGTTGCCGGCCAGCGGCCGGCACTACCCGTGCCGGTGCCGCGCGTTCCAGATATGCGTTGCGGCCAGCAGCAGGCTGCCGGTGACCGTCATCGGTGTTTCCCAGTCATGTGAGGGCAAGGCCAGCGCGCCGGCCAGCAACAGGCCCAGACCGACGCCGGCGGTGGCCCAGGCCAGCACCGGCAACGGGTGACGGCGCTCGGCCCGCCACAGCGCGTAGCCGGTCAGCGGCAGGGCGATGGCCACGAACAGCAGGTGCACCCATTCCGCTTCGGCCCAGGTGCCGAACAGCGGCAGCGCGGCGGCCAGCAGGGGCAGCGCCAGGCAGTGCAGCAGGCACAGGCTGGACAGGGCGACCGCGCCGGCATCAAGCAGGGCGGCAGAAGGCGACTTCATCGGGGGAGGTTCCTTGCGCGGCAATTGTTATACAGTAACATTTCCGTTCCGCAGCCAACCCGCTCCGACATGAACACTGTTTCCCGCGCCGACCGTCGCCTTCCGGTCACCGTGCTGTCCGGCTTCCTTGGGGCCGGCAAGACCACCCTGCTGAACCAGATCCTGCGCAACCGCGAGGGCCTGCGCGTGGCAGTCATCGTCAACGACATGAGTGAGGTCAACATCGATGCGCAGCTGGTGCGCGAAGGTGGCGCCGAGCTGCGCCGCACCGAAGAGACGCTGGTGGAGTTCAGCAACGGCTGCATCTGCTGCACGCTGCGCGATGACCTGCTGCAGGAAGTGCGGCGCCTGGCTGATGCGGGTCGCTACGACTACCTGCTGATCGAATCGACGGGCATCGGTGAACCGATGCCGGTGGCGGCCACGTTCGCGGTGCGCGACGAGCACGGCTTCAGCCTGAGTGATATCGCGCGGCTGGACACGATGGTGACGGTGGTCGACGGCAGCGCGTTCCTTGCCGACTTCGGCTCGACCCTGCGCCTGGCCGAACGCGGCCAGCAGGCCGGGCCGGACGATGATCGCGGTGTGGTCGATCTGCTGTGCGAGCAGGTGGAGTTCGCCGACGTGATCGTGGTCAGCAAGGTCGACCAGGTGGATGACGAGGTGCTGCAGGACACGCTGGCGGTACTGCGTGGCTTGAATCGGGATGCGAAGCTGCTGCTGTCCAGCTTCGGTGATGTGCCGTTGGCCGAGCTGCTGGATACCGGCCGCTTCGACATGGAGCGTGCGCAACGTGCGCCTGGCTGGGTGAAGGAACTGCGGGGCGAGCACACACCGGAAACCGAAGAGTACGGCATCGGCAGCTTCGTCTACCGTTCGCGGCGTCCGTTCCACCCCGCGCGATTCGCCCGCGCGCTGCAGTCCGGCATGCCCGGCGTGATCCGCAGCAAGGGCTGGTTCTGGCTGGCCAACCGCATGGATTGGGTCGGCGAGTTGAACACGGTGGGCGCCGCGACGCGGACGCAGGCGGCGGGTTTCTGGTATGCCGCGCGCGACCGCGTGCGTGCCGGCCTGGAAGACACCGCACCGTTGTTGCCGCCGACACCGCTGCCCTACAGCGACCTCGGCTGGGCGCGGCAGCAGGCCGATTGCTGGAGCGCACCGTTGCCGGGGCTGGAAGAGTTTCCGGATGCAGCCGCGCACACGGCGATGCAGCGGCTGTGGCACCCCTTGTGGGGTGATCGCCGCCAGGAGCTGGTGGTGATTGGTGTGCACATGGATGAGCGTGCGGTGCGCGCGGAGCTGGATGCGTGCCTGCTCAATGACCAGGAGCTGCGGGCGGGGCCACTGCTGTGGCAGCAGATGCCACAGGCGTTCCCGGTGTGGAAGCGCTGACGGTGCATTGAGGCTCCATGGGTTGCCGGCCAGCGGCCGGCACTACCCCGGGTCGATACGCCATGCGTGGATCTACAAGGCGTCATGCCACTGCCAGCCCTCGGTGCTCACGTGCAGCACCTGGGTCGGCCGCAACGCCTGCAGCAGGTGCCGGTCGTGGCTGACCATCACCAGTGCGCCCGGCCATGCCGCAAGCAGTTCTTCCAGCGCCTGTAATGCACTGAGGTCCAGTGCATTGCCGGGCTCGTCCAGCAGCAACAGTTGGGGCGCGGGATCGGCATACAGCACGCTGGCCAGCGCACCCTTCACCCGCTCGCCATCGCTGAGGCTGCTGGCGGCGCGCTGGATGCGCTGTGCGTCCAGACCCAACAGGGCCAGGCGCGTGCGCAGCTCCCCGGGGTCGGCACTCGGGTTGGCGGCCTGCACGCTGTCGAGGATGCTGCATTCGCCGGACAGCCCCAGCAGCTGCTGATCGAGCAGCGCCAGCGGTGTGTGACGTTGCACGGTCCCATCGCGCGCGGGCAGCTGACCCGCCAGCACCCGCAGCAGTGTCGACTTGCCGCTGCCGTTGTCACCGACCACGGCAATGCGCTGGCCGCGGCGGATCTCCAGCTGCAACGGGGCGCTGCAGCCATGTGGGAGGACCAGATCCTGCGCCTGCAGCAGGCGCGTGCTGCCACGTTCCCCCGCACCGGCAAACAGCGCCAGTTCCGGCGCGGTGTGAACCGCCGAGGCCGCTGCGCGCAGTTGCTCTGCGCTGGCCTGCAGGCGTTCGGACTGCACCTGCTGCGCGCGCCCATGACTGGCTTCGGCGCGCTGCTTCTGCCGGCCAAGCAGGATCGGTGCCTGGTTGGCCTGCTTCGCATCGCGATTGCCGCGTGCCTGGCGTTGCTGCTGACGTTCGTGTTGTTCGCGAGCGCTGCGTTGCTGTTGCCGATGCTGCGCACGTGCATGGTCAAGCTGGGCGGTGGCGGCTTCACGTTCGGCGGCGCGTGTGTCGGCGTAGTGCTGCCATGCGCCGCCATAGCGATGCAGGCCACGCCCATCGAGTTCGACAATCTGCTGCATTCGGCCCAGCAACTCGCGATCATGACTGATCACCAGCAGGCCACCGCGCCACTGCTGCAACTGTTCGTACAGCTGTTGGCGATGGCGTGCGTCGAGGTGGTTACTGGGTTCGTCCAGGATCAGCCAGCCGGCACTGCTGGCCCAGGCGCCGGACAGCGCCACCTGCATGGCCTGGCCGCCACTGAGGCGCGCAGCAGGCTGGGCGTGATCGAGATCATCGGGCAAGCCCAGCGCCTGCCACTGCTGCTGCAGGCGTTCACGCAGATCCCAGCGGTCGCCTATGCAGGTGAAGTCGGCCTCATCGACGCTGCCGGCTTCGATGCGTGCGAGCGCGGACAGGGCTTCACCCACACCGGCCAACTCACCGACGGTACCGGTAGGTGGATAGCCCGGTGTGGGCAACAGGAACACGCGGCCACTGCCACGCACCTGGCCACTGTCGGGCGACAGCCGCCCGGCCAGCAGGCGTGCGAGCACGCTTTTGCCGGTGCCATTGGCACCGACAAGGCCGGTGGCGACCGGTTCGAAGGAAAACGACAGATCGGAAAACAGCACACGGCCGTCGGCCAATCGATACGAAACGCGATCGAGCGTGAGGGGATACGGGGTCATGCGACCTCCATGGATGCCGGGTTCTCCCCTGCGCGCAGGGGCGGGAAGAGTCAGGCCGTCTAGTGGGAAGACGGCGGCATCAATGGCGCATTGGTCGCGAGCCTCTGGGAGGAATGAGCGGCCAGTATAGCGGGGTTGGCTGAATGGTCGGGTGCGGCGGCCGCTGGCATGGCCCGGCGCTACCAGTGTTCGAGTGGTTCCGTTGTAGAGCCGAGCCCATGCTCGGCTGCGCTTCGCCTGGCAGACGCTGAGTCGAGCATGGCTCGACTCTACAAGGGCATCCACGCATGGCGCGGATCTACCGGCCTACGGCACGGTTTCCAGGCGCGCGCTGACGAAGTCGATGAATACCCGCAGCTTCGGAAGCACGTGGCGGCCCGACGGCCACAGCAGGTGGAAAATGCCGCAGGAGTGCACATGCTCGTCGAGCACGGTCAGCAGGCGTCCATCGGCCAGTGCATCGCGCACCGAGTGCACCGGCACGAAGGCCAGTCCGATATCGCGCAGTGCCAGCGCCACGCGCGCTTCGATGGTGTTGGCCACCATGTGCACGGGTAGTTCCTGCGGTGCTTCCTTGCCGGGCCACTGGATCGGCCACAGCTCCAGCTTGCCGGTGCTGGGGAAGCGGTAGTGCAGCAGGGTGTGTTGGAGCAGGTCGGCCGGCGCACGCGGAACGCCGCGGCGCTGCAGGTACGCCGGCGAGGCAACGATGCGGCGCGGGAACACGCCCAGGCGTCGGGCGTTCATGCGTGAGTCGCTGGGTTCGCCGACGCGTAGCACAGCGTCGAAGCCTTCCTCGATGACATCGACCAGCCGGTCGCTGAAATCCAGGTCCAGACGGATGTCCGGATACGCGGCCATGAACTCGGCCATCAGCGGCAGGGTCAGGTCACCCACCAGCGGCAGGCCGATGCGCAGTGTGCCGCGTGGCGTGGCGTGTGGTTGTGCCAGCTCGGTGCGCGCGGCATCGCGCTCGTCGAGGATGCGCCGGCAGCGTGCCAGGAACAGCTGACCCTCGGCGGTGAGGGTGATGCTGCGCGTGCTGCGGTGGAACAGGCGCACGCCCAGTGCCTGTTCCAGCCGGGCAACGCATTTGCCGGCGGCCGAGGCCGAGATGCCCTGCAGGCGCCCGGTCTCGACGAAGCTGCGGGTGTCGGCCGCGTGCACGAAGGTCTGCAGATTGGCGAGGTTGTCCAGGACTGACATGGGCGTGCGGGCAATGAAAGCGGCAGGGTAGGTCGGCGCGGCTGTAGCGGACGGCTCCGCCATCGCAACACTGTGGTGCGAAGTGGTGTGGAGCCCGTTGCGGCCTTGCAGTTCCGGCCATCATGCCGATTGCGGACTGCACGGTCCATGATGCCCGGAGCGGCAACCGGCTTTTTGCACGAGGGCGTGGTGCCTAACGTGGCGGGCCTCTCCCCACGGATCACCGCGATGAACGCTGTTCCTTCCCTTGCACCTGCGCCGACGCTGCCGTCGGTGCAGCGGCTGCTGCAGCAGGTCCACCCACAGCGTCTGGTCGGTACGGTGGTGCTGGTGCGCGAGCACGGTGTGCTGCGCCACGCCAGCGCGACCGGGCTGGCCGATCGCGAGTCGGCCACGCCGATGCAGCGCGACCAGTTGTTCCGGCTGGCATCGGTCAGCAAGCCGCTGTTGACCACGGTGATCCTGCGCCTGGTAGCCGAAGGCGTGCTGGACCTGGATACGCCGGTACAGCGCTGGTTGCCGGACTTCCGCCCGGCGTTGGCCGATGGCAGCACGCCGCCGATCAGCCTGCGCCAACTGCTCAGCCATAGCAGCGGGCTGGGTTACCGCTTCCTCGAAGCCGATGCGGATGGCCCGTACGCACAGGCCGGCGTCAGCGATGGCATGGATGCGAATCCGCTGACGCTGACCGACAACGTGCATCGCATCGCGCAGGCGCCGCTGCTGTTCGCGCCGGGCAGCCAATGGTTGTACTCGTTGGGCGTGGACGTCGCGGGCGCCGTGGCTGAAGCCGCGACTGGTGAAACGCTGCAGGCATTGTTCGCACGCCTGTTGGCCACGCCGCTGGGCCTGCGCGATACCGCGTTTGCCATCGACGATGCCGCACGGCTGGCCACGCCCTATGTCACCGACGCGCCGCAGCCGCATCGCCTGCAGGAAGGCGAGGTGGTCGCTCCATTCGAGGGTACCGTCGGCATCGAGTACAGCCTCGCCCGTGCTACCGATGCCAGCCGTTTCCCTTCGGCCGGTGCTGGATTGATTGGCAGCGCCGACGAGGTGATGGCGGTGTTGGAGGCCTTGCGCGATGTGCAAGCTTCGAATCTGTTGCCGCCCGCGCTGGTGGCGGCGATGGCCACCCCGCAGGTGGGCGAGCAGGGGCCGCCGGAACCGGCCGGCTGGGGCTTCGGGCTGGGCTTTGCGGTGCTGCGCGATGCCGCCGCCAGTGGCACGCCACAGAGCGAAGGCACCTGGCGCTGGGGCGGTGCCTACGGCCATAGCTGGTTTGTCGATCCTGCGCGTGGGCTGAGCGTGGTGGCGCTGACCAACACCCTGTACGAAGGCATGGACGGTGCCTTCGTTGATGAGCTGCGTGACGCGGTCTACGCCGATCTGGAGGCTGCGCGATGAGCGGCCATGCCATTGATGCGGCCAGCCCGGCCGGTGAAGCCACGCGCCTGCCGTGGGCGGGGCTGCTGGCGCTGGCCGGCGGCGGCTTCATCACCCTGCTGACCGAAACCTTGCCGGCCGGTGTACTGCGGCCGATGGGCGAAAGCCTGGGCGTGAGTGATGCGGCGGTGGGCCAGCTGGTCAGCGTGTACGCGCTGGGATCGGTGATGGCCGCACTGCCGATGACCGCGTTGACCCAGCGCCTGCCGCGACGCCCCTTGTTGCTGGCCGCCATTGCCGGCTTCGTGGTGGTCAACACGCTGACCGCCGTGAGCAGCAGCTATCCGCTGATCCTTGCCGCGCGTTTCCTGGCCGGTGTGAGTGGTGGCCTGCTGTGGTCGCTGGTGGCCGGCTACGCGGCGCGCATGGTGGTGCCGTCGCTGCAGGGCCGGGCAATCGCGGTGGCGATGGTTGGATCGCCGTTGGCGCTGTCGCTGGGCGTACCGGCGGGCACGTTGCTGGGCCAGCAGATCGGCTGGCGCTGGGCGTTCGCGTTGATGAGCGTACTGGGTGTCGGGCTGCTGGCGTACGCGCGCTGGACACTGCCGGCGTTGCCCGCCGCCGGTGCCGGCCAGCGCATGTCACTGGGCATGGTGTGGCGCATGCCCGGCGTGCGCAGCGCGCTGGCGGTGATGGTGCTGTACGTGCTGGCGCACAACGTGCTGTACACCTACATCGAACCGCTGGCGGTGGAGGCCGGCGCCGGTCCGTGGCTGGACCGCCTGCTGCTGGCCTTCGGCGTGGCTGCCATCGTTGGTATCGGCATTGCCGGTTGGGGCGTGGACCGTCATCTGCGCACGCTGGTGTGGGCGGCCGTGATCGGTTTCATTCTTCCGGTGTTGGCCCTGCTGTTGTGGCCAGGACAGGCCACACCGCTGCTGCTGGCAACGATCCTGTGGGGCGTGGCGTTCGGGTCGGTTGCGACCCTGTTCCAGACCGCGCTCGCACGCCGTGCCGGTGCTGCCGCCGACCTGGCGCAGTCGATGCTGGTGACCGGCTGGAACCTGGCGATTGCCGCCGGTGGCGTAGCAGGCGGTGTGCTGTTGCAGGTCAGCGGCCCGAGCCAGCTGGGCTGGTTGCCGTTGCTGTTGCTGGCGGTGAGCGCGGTGTGGCTGCTGGCACGGCCGAAGGCCTGGGCGTAGGCGCAGACCAGACGTTGCCGAGGTGCCGGCCAGCGGCCGGCACTACCGTGGTCCACGCCATCCACGCATGGCGTGGATCTGCCGAGCGCAGCGACCCGCGTTTGCTTTTGCTTTTGCTTTCTTCTGTTGATTCCGTGGTGGGACGCCGCCGCAATGTGTCCGTGGCCGGGTGGGTGGGTTGCGCAGGGGCGTGAGCCGCATGGATGCGGCGACCGAGCTTACATGGACGTACTTGCAGCGCCCCCTGCGCGACCCATCCACCCGGCCCCAACTGATGGATCCACTGTACGCGACCCACCACGAGGGGCTCCGCCGTTGGCCGTCCTACTCGATCCCCTCACGCTCGATCGGCACGCTGCGCGGATTCTGCATGTGCTCCCGCGCCGCGCCATAGCGCTGCTGCCGCTTGTGATGGAACACCACGAACTCATCCCGCGGCAGCGGCCGCGAGAACAGCCAACCCTGCGCGAACTCGACCTTCCGGGTATGCAGATACGCCAGCTGTGCCTCGGTCTCCACGCCCTCGGCCACCACCCACAGGCCCAGCTCCTTGGCCATGTCGATGATGTGCGGGGTTACCGGGCTGGTGGCGCTCTCGGTGTCGATCGCATCGATGAATGATTTGTCGATCTTCAACGCGTCCAGTGGCAGCTGTTCCAGGTACTGCAGGCTGGAGAAGCCGACGCCGAAATCGTCAATGGCCACGCTGTGCCCGGCCCGACGCGCCTGCGCCAGCATCGTGCGGGCGCGGTCCAGATCCAGGAAGCCGCGCTCGGTGGCCTCCATCCAGATCTGCTGCGGCAGGATGCCGCTGCCGGCCATGTGCTTGGAGATCATCTTCAGCGCACGGCCGCTGCTGATATCTTCGGCGGCCAGGTTGATCGCGATGTGCGCGCTGCGGTCGGCCACCAGCAGTTCACGCATGTCGCGCACCACGTTCTCGATCACCAGATCGGTGACCGCGCCGATCATGCCGGCCTCTTCGGCCAGCGGAATGAACAGGTCCGGCCGCACCTGGGTGCCATCCGGGCGCTGCCAGCGCACCAGCGCTTCGGCGCCGACGCAGATGCCGGTATCCAGCTCGATGATCGGCTGGTAGTGCAGGTACAGCTCGCGGCGGCGGATCGCTGTGGCCAGCTCGCCGCGCAGGGACAGGCGGCGGCGCGACAGCCAGATCACCAGGCCGGCACCGGCAGCGGCCAGCAGAACGCCGATCGGCACGAACAGCCACGCCTGCTGGCGGAAGGTCGCGGCAAGCGCGGTACGCGGCATGGTCGCGATCGCCAACCACTCTTCGTTGCGGGCGGTGGCATACAGGGTGTGGTGGTCCAGGCCTTCATCGGGGGCGCGCAGCAGGGTCTCCAGCAATGCCGGATCCATGCCGTCCTGCCTGGCCAGGAGACGCCCATCGGGGCTGGCCAGGGCAAGGCGCACGTTCGGGTCGGCGATGACATCGACGAAGCGGCGCGGATCGACCAGCACGTCGTAGTTGCCGTACAGGATCGACAGGACCTGGCGCCGTCCGCTGGCCTCGGGGCGCACATCCACGGCGATGCCGGCGCCATCACTGGTGACGTGGTCGGCCTTGGGCTGGTTGACGTCGGACAGGAACGGCCCCCACGACGTACAGCGCAGCTTGCCACCCTCGAAGTAGCCCATCTGGTCGACCGACGGCGAGGTCATCACCAGCGTCTGCATGCGCCGGATATGGTCGGGCCCGCAGGCGTCGTGGGCGCCGACCTCGGCCGACTGCAGTGCCGCCAGCGCTTCCTGGTAGGACTGGTCGGCGCGGCGCAGGGCGCGACCGGCGATGTCGCGCAGCCGCTGCTGCTCGACGCTGACTGCACGGTCCCAGGTGGCATAGGCCATCACCGCGATCGGCACGGCCGCGGCCAGCAGCGCCAGCGCGGTGCCACCAATGATCACGCGTAGCCGACTCAAGGCCGGAGCTCCAGCGGGGCGGGCAGGGCAGGGCACATGGTCAGGCCGATCCTTGGGCAGGTGCGGCTATCTGAGCATGACGCCGGGCCGGGCGGAATGGGACGAATCCGGTATTCGGTCACAATGTGATGAAAGCGACCATGATTGACGCAATCGGGCCATCCGGCGCTGGCGCTCCGGGCCGGGGAGGACTAACGTCGAACGCTTCGCCCGCCCCAGTGCACGCCCATGACCGAGCCCGCAACGCCCCCCGAGCACCTGCGCCGCAGCCTGTCCAACCGCCACCTGCAGCTGATCGCCATCGGTGGTGCCATCGGCACCGGCCTGTTCATGGGCTCGGGCAAGACCATCAGCCTGGCCGGCCCGTCCATCGTCTTCGTCTACCTGATCATCGGCGCGATGCTGTTCTTCGTGATGCGCGCGATGGGCGAGCTGCTGCTGTCCAACCTGCAGTACAAATCCTTCATCGATTTCTCCACCGATCTGCTCGGTCCCTGGGCCGGCTTCTTCTGTGGATGGACGTACTGGTTCTGCTGGATCGTCACCGCCATCGCCGACGTGATCGCGATTGCCGCCTACGCGCAGTTCTGGTTCCCTGGGCTGGATGCCTGGATACCGGCACTGGCCTGCGTGCTGCTGTTGCTGGCACTGAACCTGGTGACGGTGAAGCTGTTCGGCGAGATGGAATTCTGGTTCGCGCTGATCAAGATCGTGGCGATCTGTGCGCTGATCATCACCGGCGCCGGGCTGGTGGCGTGGGGCTTCACCTCGCCCAGTGGCCACACCGCGTCGTTGTCGAACCTGTGGAATGACGGCGGCATGTTCCCGATGGGCCTGGTCGGTTTCTTCGCCGGTTTCCAGATCGCGGTGTTCGCTTTCGTCGGCATCGAGCTGGTGGGTACAACTGCCGCTGAAACCGCAGACCCCGAGCGCAACCTGCCGAAGGCGATCAACTCGATCCCGGTGCGCATCATCATCTTCTACGTGCTGGCGCTGATCGCGATCATGGCGGTCACCCCGTGGCGCCAGGTGGTGCCGGACAAGAGCCCGTTCGTGCAGCTGTTCGTGCTGGCCGGCATTCCCGCCGCGGCCAGCCTGATCAACTTCGTGGTGCTGACCTCGGCCACGTCCTCGGCCAACAGCGGCATCTTCTCCACCAGCCGCATGCTGTACGGTCTGGCCGAAGAGGGCCACGCACCGCGCGGGTTGTCGAAGTTGTCGCGCGCCGCAGTGCCCGCCCGTGGCCTGCTGTTCTCGTGCCTGTGCCTGCTGGGCGGCACGCTGCTGATCTACCTGATCCCCAACCTGGTGACCGCCTTCACCCTGGTGACGACGCTGGCCACCGTGCTCTTCATCTTCGTCTGGTCGCTGATCCTGGTGGCCTACATGGCCTACCGCCGCCGCTACCCGGAACGCCACGCCGCCTCGATCTTCAAGATGCCCGGTGGCGTCGCCATGTGCTGGGCCTGCCTGGTGTTCTTCGCCGCCGTGCTGGTGCTGCTGAGCCTGCAGGCCGACACCCGCCAGGCGCTGGTCGCCAGCCCGGTGTGGTTCGTGCTGTTGGGCGTGGGGTATTGGGTGCGGCGGAGGACCGCGAAGTAACCCAGCGTTTGCGTTCCATCGATTGATCCAGAGATCTCTCTGGAGTGGGGTCAGAGACCGTTGCGCAGCAACGGGATCCGACCCCCGCAGGAAATCGGCCGTTGCCGTTGCTGTTGAGGTTGCCGGCCAGCGGCCGGCACTACCACGGGTGCAGGGCGCAGCCCTGCCGACCCCCATTCACCCAGCATTAGCGGGCGCGGCCGGATGATCCGGCCGCCATGTTCCGTCGCCCTCTCCTGCTTGCGCTGTTGCTGCTGCCCAGCCTGTGGCCCGGGCTGGCCGCCGCGCGCACCGTCTACCGCTGCGTGCAGGGCAACACCGTCAGCCTGGCCACCGCGCCGGAACCCGGTTCACGCTGCACCCCGAAGGAAATCGACGACAACGCCATCCAGACCCCGAATCTGTGGGGCAACATGGGCGTGTTCAGTGGCGTGCTGTACGAGCGCGAGCAGGATGGCGCGCTGGTCTACTCCACCCGCAACCTGCCCGGCTCGCGGGTGTTCCTGAAGTTCACCATGGCCACGCCGCCGGGTGAACCTGCCCACGAAGGCCTGGGCAAGGTGGGCAAGCCGCAGCTGGCGCAGCATGCCAAACAGTTCAAGGCCGCCGCCAAGGCCACCGGCGTGGATGACGCGTGGCTGCGCGCGATCGCCCATGCCGAAAGCAACTTCGATGCACTGGCGGTGTCCAGCAAGGGCGCACAGGGCGTGATGCAGTTGATGCCGGACACCGCGCAGGAGTACGGGGTGAATGATCCGTTCTCGCCGCAGCAGTCGATCGATGGCGGCGCCCGCTACATGCGCGCGTTGCTGCGTCGCTACAACGGTGATCGGCCGCTGGCAGCGGCCGCCTACAATGCCGGCATCGGCGCGGTCACCCGCTACAAGGGCGTGCCGCCCTATGCCGAAACCCTGGCCTACGTGGACAAGGTGATGGCCCTGTACGCACGCTACCGCGAGGCGATGGGCATCCGTACCGAGGTGCCGGCGCGCTAGGCGGGTGGTGCTGCACGCACGTGGTTCTACATGGGAGCTTGCTCAGCGCGAGGTGGAGGTGCTGACCAGTTCGTAGCGTTCGATGCGGCCCAGGCGGGCAACCTCGGCCTGCACGTCGGCGCGCTGCTTCAGCGCACGCCAGGCCGCATCGATCTTCACGTCACCGGGCAGCGACGGATAGGTGCGCATGTCCTGCAGGCTGGCCAACGTTTCACCGCGTTCAACGGGTGAGCGCAACTGTTCGATCAGCACGGCAGCTGCGCCGTCGAGATTGCCCTCGTCCAGCAGCATTTCGCGCTGGAACAGGCGCGCGTCATCGCCCTGGGCCAGGATCGCTGCACGCGCGGCCTGTTCGGCCTTGGCATCGCCACGTTCACGGGCGGCAACGAACTGCAGCAGTGCCTGGGCCGCCTTGCCGTAACCGGCCAGGCCCGGCATGTCATTCACTGCCGTGGCGGCATCCTGCATGCGGCCCAGCGAACTGAACACGAAGCCGACGTTGAACTGGTGCTCGGCACCATCGGGGCCCAGTCCACCGATGCGTGCGGCCAGCTTGGCTGCCGCCAGCGCATCCTCGTTGCGACCCAGCCGGCGCAGCGCGGTGAGCCGGCTGTTGAGCAGCCATGCCACCCATTCGGCTTCTGCCGCCGAAGGCGCCTCGCCTTCGGCGGCCGCAGCGGCCATGCCATCGGTCAGCGCCAGCACTTCCTCGTTGCGGTCCAGCATCAGCAGCGTGCTGCTGAACTCGGCCATGCGCGCGTCCAGCGCCCGGTCGAGCAGGCCGGAAACCCGCAGTTCGTCGAGGTGCTTCTGTGCAGCCTGCACGGGATCAAAGCGCGGGTTGGCGCGGTCGACATAGGGATCGAAGCGCTTGTCACTGCGCAGCCGGATGATTTCGGCGGGCGCGGAGATGCGGGCCAGGGTCGCGGGGATGGCCTCGCCACGGCCGTTGTCGGCCTGCAGCGTGGCCAGTGCCAGCCACAGTCCGGTGGGTTCCAGGCCGCCGCTCTTCCAGCCGTTGTCGAACAGTGCCTGCAGCAGTTCCATACGCTGCTGCGGCTGATCCCGCAGGCGGAACTGCAGGTAGTTGATCGCGTGGTGGTCCACCGGCAACGGCGCGTCGGCATGCTTCAGCGCCTGCACCAGGTGCTTGGTGGCAGGCGCCGGTTGGTTCTCGGACAGTTCCACCGAGACCAGGGTCAGCAGGATCTGCGCATCGTCCGGCAGTGCCTCCTGCGCGCGCTGCAGATAGCGGCGAGCCTGGTCCGGCTTCTTCTGCACCATCGCGGTCCAGCCGGCCACCTGCGCGGCGCGGCCGCGATGTTCAGCATCGAAGTCATCCAGCATCGGATCTTCCATCAGCCGTTCCATCGCGATGAGTGCGCCCAGCGTGTTGCCACTGCGTGACTGCTGGATCGCCTCATCCCATCGCGTGGCATAGGCCTGGTGCATCGCATCGGCGGTGACTGACGGCTTCTGTGGTGCCACCGAGATCGAGGCGGAGGCCGGCGTGCTGGCCAGTGCGGCCACCAGCAGGGCGGCGAGAGGGAAGATGCGGGGCATGGAGGATCTCCATCCGTGGGAAGAGCATTGAACCCGCTGTAGCCAGGGAGAACAAGCGCGACGCATGGAACTCTGGCATCCGGCAGTACGTTTGGCCTTGGCGGATCCTGCGTTCAGCGTCTATTGTCGGTGCCTCTTCAGACAGCAGGCAGGCAGCACAGCACGATGGCACGGTGGCAATGGATGGCGGCAGGCGTAGCGTTGGCGACCGTAGTGGCACTGGCCGCGACCTGGTGGGAGACGCCGCTGCATACGCCGGCTGAACCGGCAGGTCCGGTTCCAACGCCGCTGGCGTGGACCGCGCAGATCGAGCCGCTGGCCGGCGATGGCCACCCGGGTGACCGCGATGGCGCGTCCGCGCAGGCGCGTTTCGCCGATCCGTACGCGTTGCTGCGCAGTGCCGATGGCAGCGTCTATTTCACCGATGCCGGTGACAACAACCGGATCCGTCGTCGACTTCCCGATGGCCGCGTTGAAACGGTGGCCGGGCAAGGCGAGGGGCGTATCGATGGCCCGGCACTGCAGGCCAGTTTCAATACGCCCTCGGGCATCGCCGCCGACGCGCAGGGCAACCTGTATGTGGCCGACACCGGCAACCACGCGATCCGCCGTATCGGCACCGATGGCCAGGTGACCACGCTGGCCGGTGGCGAACAGGGCTACGCCGATGGCCCTGCCGCGCAGGCGCGCTTCGATGCACCGATGGGCATCGCGGTGGACGCGCAGGGCCAGGTCTATGTGGCCGACACCTTCAACGACCGCATCCGGGTGATCGGTACCGATGGCAACGTGCGTACCCTGGCCGGCGGCGAGCGCCCGGGGCTGGCCGATGGCCTGGCGGGTGATGCACGCTTCGATACACCGGTGGCACTGGCCTTCGATGCGCACGGCGCGCTGCTGGTGGCCGACCTGTTCAACAACGCGGTGCGTCGGGTCGGTGCCGACGGCATGGTCAGCACGCTGCTGGGCGATGGCGGCGTGATCAATGGGCCGCTGTCGCTGGCCACCACGCACGACGGCGTGCTGTACGTGGGTGACCTTGATGGACGCATCGTGCAGGTAACACCGCAGGGCCACCAGATCGCGCTGGTGGGCAACGGCCGCCTGCCACGCCTGGCCCGCCCCAGTGGGTTGGCGATGGATACCGATGGCAGCGTGCTGGTCGCCGATTCCGCCAGCTATCGCCTGCACCGCCTGCGCCCGCTGCCGGTGGGTGACCTGCCGGCACCGGCGCTGGTCGGGCCCGCTGCCGATGCAGCATTGCCGGACACCGGTGGGCGCTGGCCATTGGCACCCCAGGATGGCTGGCATGAAGTGGTCGGCACGCTGGGCGAGGTGCGCGGCAACTTCAAGGGCGAGAGCCGCCACCACCTGCACGGCGGTTTCGATGTGCGCGGCGATGTCGGCCAGACCGTGCTGGCGATCGCCGATGGCAAGATCAGCAGCCCGGTAGCGGCGTGGAGCCTGGGTGGGCAGGCCGAGGGCCTGGCCGTGGACCGCCTCAAGTACATCCACATGCGGGTCGGCCGCACACCGCGCGACCAGCCGTTCGATGCGCGCTGGCAGGCGCTGTACGACGAACAGGGCAAGCTGGAGCGGATGCGGGTGCGTCGCGGCACGCGCATCCACGTCGGCGATCGCCTGGGCAGCATCAACAACCAGGCGCACGTGCACCTGGCGGTGGGCACCGGCGGCTTCGAAACCAACGCCGTGGCGCTGGGTTTCCATAACTACGCCGACCACTTCGCACCGCGCATCACCGATGTGGCGCTGCTGGACGACAACGACCAGCCACTGGCGGCGGGCAGCGACGGCGTGGTGATGCTGGCGCGGCAGGGACGTGGCGTGCAGATCGTGGTCGAGGCCTGGGACCAGGTTGATAACAACCTGCCGCGGCGCCGGCTGGGCATGTACCAGGTGGGCTACCAGATCCTCGATGCTGCCGGGCAGCCGCTGCAGGGCTATGAGCAGCCGCGCTGGAACATCGTGTTCAACCGCATGCCGCCGCAGACCGAAGCGGTGCGCGTGGCCTATGCACCGGACAGCGGCATCACCGTGCATGGCAGTGCGGTGACCCGCTTCCGCTACCTCGCCACCAACACCGTGCGTGACGGCCTGATGGAAACCGGGCGCTGGCAGCCGGCGGCATTGCCTCCGGGCGAGTACACCGTGCGCGCCAGCGTGCGCGACTACAGCGGCAACGAAGGCGTGGGCCCGCGCGAGATCAAGGTACGGTTGCTGCCATAGCCGCAGCCGGGGCGCCGCAGCGTTCGCGCTCGGCGTCCATGTCTTCCAGCGGCCGCACCTCGATGCTGCCGAAGCGTGCCCACGGGAAATCGCGGGCGATGCGCATGGCTTCGTCGCGGTCGCGGGCGACGATCAGGTTGAAGCCGGCCAGCAGTTCGCGGGTTTCCGCGAACGGGCCATCCAATACACGGCTGTGGCCATCACGCACGCGCAGGGTCTGCGCGGTGTCGACCGGCTGCAGCTTCTGCGCGGCCAGCAGCGTGCCTTCCGCCTGCAGTTTGTCGGCGTGGGCGAGGCAGTCGCGCATCAGCGTGTTGAATTCTTCGGTGGGCAGGGCCTGCAGCAGGGCAGGCTCGATGTAGATCAGAAGCAGGTCCTGCTGCCTGGCACGGTCCTGGCGGGGGCGGGGGCGGGGTGTCCATGATGGCGCAGGTTTGCCTGCCGGCATGCTGCAGCGCGAAAGGCCGCCTGCGGCGGGCGATCGGCGAACGGCGGAGC
>NZ_JASJSQ010000149.1:313-5867 GCF_030236855.1 Stenotrophomonas maltophilia group sp. Smal13 | reverse complement strand
TGAGGTTGCCGGCCAGCGGCCGGCACTACCGCGGGTGCAGGGCTGCAAGCCCTGCCGAACAACCCCTAATCGTGACCGCTGTCGTCCAGGCTGATGATCCCGCGCCGCAGCGCCTGGGTCACCGCATGCGTGCGATCACCCACGCCCAGCTTGTCCATCAGGCTCTTCATGTGCGCCTTCACCGTCTGCTCGGAAATCTGCATGCGCTCGCCGATGCGCTTGTTCGACAGGCCCCCGGCCACATGCCTCAGTACCTCGGTTTCGCGCGGCGACAACCGGTCTTCCACCACATGCGCGGCGATGCTGGCCGCCACCGCCGGGGGAATCGGTGCGCGGCGGCCGCCAGCGACCATGCGGATCGTATCGACCAGCTCATGGCGCAGCATGTCCTTCAGCAGATAGGCGCTGGCGCCGGCCTGCAGTGCCCTTACCGCACGTACGTCACCGCGGTAGGTGGTCAGCACGATGATGCGCGCGCGCGGGTCCATCGCGCGGATCCGCACGATCGCTTCCACACCATCCAGCCGTGGCATCTGCAGGTCCATCAGTACCACGTCGGGCTGCAGCCGCTGGTAGCAGGCGATGGCTTCCTCGCCATCGGCGGCTTCGCCGAGCAGGCGCAGATCGGGTTGTGCGCCCAGCAGCGCCGCCAGGCCGTCACGCAGCAGCGGGTGGTCGTCGACCACCAGCACGCCGATCAGGGCAGGGGACTCAGTCATGGTTTGCTTTACTCCAGGGCCAGCGCCAGCGCGATGGGCGGCGGTGATACAGGCGCCGGGCGGGAACCGCCAGCGCGACTTCGGTCCCCAGTCCGGCGCGGGTCCACAGCTGTAGTTCCGCACCGAGGCGCTGCGCGCGCTCACGCATGCCCTGCAGGCCCCAATGACCATGGCCGGCATTGTCGTCGGCGATGCCGACGCCATCGTCGCGCACGTGCAGCAGGAAGCACCGCGTGCCGTAGGACAGCTCCACTTCGATGGCGCTGGCGTTGGCGTGACGCAACGCATTGCGGATCGCCTCACGCCCGATCAGGAACACTTCTTCGGCCGCGTCGGCCTGCAGCGGTGGCGTTGCACCTTCCACGGTCAGGCGCAGTGGGTTGGTGCCATGCCCGGCGTACTCGGCGTGCACATCGGCCAGTGCCGAAGCGAGGTCGCGGCCAGCGAACGGTCCCTCACGCAGGGCATTGACCCGCTCGCGGCCCTCGGCCAGGTTGCGCTCGGCCAGTTGCATCGCCGATTCCAGCTGGCCGCGTACCTGCTCCGGGGTCTGCGGCGACTGGCTGATCGCGTGCAGGCGCAGGATCAGGCCCTGGCTGCCCTGCAGCAGGGTGTCGTGCAGGTCGCGTGCGATGCGTTCGCGTTCGCCATTGCGTTCCTGCAGGCGCGCGCGGAACAGCGCGGCCAGCTGCCCGCTGCGGATGCGCACCGCCATCACCAGCAGTGCGAGGATCGCGGCCGCACACAGCAGCTTGAACCACACCGTCTGCATGAAAGTGGGGGCGATGCGGAAGCTGCGACTGGCCGGTGCAGTGCTCCAGATGCCGTCTTCGTTGGCGGCTTCCACCTCGAACCGGTAATTGCCCGGGGCGAGGTTGGTGTAGTACGCCCGCGTGCTGCTGCCGGCATCCTGCCAGCCGTCGTCGACGCCGGACAGGCGATAGCGGTAGCGGTTGCGCTCCGGACGTGCCAGCGACAGCGCCACGTAATCGATCTGCAATTGGCTGGTGCCGGCCGGAAGGCGCAGGCCATCGCGCAGTGGCTCGTGCTCACTGCCATACAGTACTTCGCCGATGCGCACGCTGGGCGCCATGGTGTTGACGTGCGAGCGGGTGGTGTCCAGCCAGGCTAGGCCCTGGTTGGTGGCCAGCCACAGCAGTCCGTCATCGGCCAGCGTGGCGGTGGCGATCGGTCCGCTCTGCAGGGCGATGCCCGGCATGCCATCGACCGCATCGAACAGGCGTGGCGTCACCGGCTGCCCGGTGCGCAGCGCCCGTCGCAGCTGATGGCTCCCCAGCCGGACCAGGCCACGGCTGCCATTGAACCAGAGGTGTCCGTTCGGATCGGCCACCATGCCGGTGATGCCTTCCAGTACGCCGGCCATGTCGGTACGCACCGGAACGAAACGACCGTTGCCAACGCGCGCAGCCAGACCGGCTTCGCCGGCGACCAGCAGCAGGTCCTGGTGATGCAGCATTGCGGTGATCGGCCCGACCGACAGGCCCTGGCTGGCATCGAAGCTCTCGATGTGGCCCGCGCTCATCCGGCGCAGGCGGCCGTCGGCATAGCCGAGCAGCAGCTGGCCATGGGCATCCAGCGCCAGCGATGAGCAGGCCTGCTCGGGCAGGCGGACCTCGCGCTGCCATTGGCCATGCAGGTAGTGCAGGACGCCGCGTTCACCCGTGCACACCCATGCCTGCGCGTCGTCGGGGAACAGCAGGGCGTGCAGCGGTTGCCCGGTGAACGGGGCCGGCAGCGGGATCAACGAGGTGTGGCCGGCGACCGTGCGCGCAAGATTGACCCAATCGAACTGCCAGATCGGCGTGGGTGCCTGGCGCGCGGCGGCCTGCAGCTGCGGGGCACTGCCATCCAGCAGAGTGCGCCGCAGATCGTAGGGTTTGAGGTCTTCGCCATAGCCATACACGCGGCCATCGCTGGCCCGCACCAGCGAGCGGTAGGGATCACTCGGGCCCACTGCCAGGGTGTGCACGCTGCGTGCGCGGAAGCGGTTGAGGCCGAGATTGGTGCCGACCCAGAGATTGCCTTCGCGGTCGGCGATGATCGGCACCGCCGAGGTGGCGGTCAGCCCGTGCGGCGAATCGAAGCGCTCCATGCGCACGGCGCGGCTGCCGTCGAAGGTGATGCGGGCGACGCCGCCGTGCGGGCTCATCGTGGCCCACAGCGCGCCATCGGCAGTGAACTGCAGGCGTGCAGCAACCAGTTCCGGAAGACGCCGCGCTTCACGTTCGCTGGCCGCCAACAGGCCCTGCGCGTTGGCCAGGGGTGAGGTGCCGCGCACCCGGTCGGCCAACCACACTTCACCCTGCGGGCTTTCGGCCAGCGTTGCCATCTGCGAGACCGCGATGCCGGTGTCCTCGAACGTGGTCTGGCCGGTCGCACGCATCCAGATCTTCAGGTCGGCCAGCACCCAGAACCTGCCCCGGCTGTCGTGCAGCACCCACTGCACACGGCGCTCGGGCAGGCCGGCTGCGGCCGGCAGTGGCTGCCAGCGCTGTCCATCAAAGTGGCGCAGCCCGCCATTGATCGCCGCCCACAGCTGGCCCTGGCGATCCTGGCTGAAGCGTGGGACCACGCCGACCGGCACCCCCTGCTCGCGGCCGTAGTTGTGCAGCCTCCCCTGTGCGAACCGGCTGATGCCGGCCTGGAAGTAGCCGATCCACAGGGCACCGTCGGCGGCATGCGCCAGTGTGACCATGTTGGTGGACGGGAACTGGCTGCCGACGGGCGCTGCCTGCCGTTCGAAGCGACGGCCATCAAAGCGGTACAGGCCCGAGCCGGTGGCCAGCCACAGCAGGCCGTCGCGGTCCTGGGTGATGTCCCAGATATCGCCGGGTGCACCCTGGCCGACCCGCCACGCGGTGTGCTCGTAACCGGGCAGCCCGCCGCTCACCGGCGGGCGCTGCACGGCAAAAGCGGGCAGGGCGGTCCACAGCAGCAGGCACGTCAGCAGCGTCGGCAGGCGACGGAGGACCTGGAAGGGGCGGCCACGCATGGCGCGCATTCTGGCAGGTGCGGGGCAGTCCGGGGTGACCCGAACGGGGTAGGCGGTCGCCGCCGCGGTCGGCTATCACGCCGGCATGTCCTGTGGAGCCCGGCCATGCAGCGCCTGTTCGTGATGTTCCCCGACCGCGGGCCGGGCATCGGCCTGCTGTGGCTGCGGCTGTGCCTGTCCGCGGCACTGTGCACGCCCGGCACGCATGCGGGCGGGTGGTCGGCGCTGTGCCTGCTGGCAGTGCCGATGCTCACGCTGGGTGTGTTGACGCCACTGGCCGTGCTGATGGCGGCCGTGGGCCTGTTCGCGCAGCAGGCGCCGTGGTCACAGGTGGTGCTGCCCTTGGCGCTGTTGATGTTGGGCCCTGGCGCCTATTCACTGGATGCGCGGTTGTTCGGTCGTCGCCTGCTCGGGCGTCGGCCTCCCCCATTCGGGTAGGTGCTGGCCTCGACCGACGGGGGTAGGGCATCGTGCGGCGGCCACGCACCATGGGGCACCCCCTCGCGGCGTCCCGCATGGCCACCGTCTTTTCGCCCGATCCGCCCGCCGTGGCGCTGGCACCGCAGCAGGCCGCCGCATTGCAGCGCGCCCTGCGCTATGTCGATGAGCACCTGTCGCAGCCGCTGCGGGTGACCGAGCTGGCCGCAGCCGCCTGCGTCAGCCGCTTCCATCTGGTGCGCCTGTTCCGGACCGGTACCGGTGCAAGCCCGCTGCGCTACGTGCGCCGTCGCCGCATCGAACGTGCGCGCCAGTTGTTGCCGGTCGCGCAGCTGCCGATGTCCTGCCTGGCGCAGCAGCTGGGCTTCTTCGACCAGAGTCATTTCGTCCGCAGCTTCCGCGCCGAGACCGGCTGCAGCCCCGGCCAGTACCTGGCCGGTGATGCCGCCCTGTTGCTTCCCCCTGATCGTGTTTCCAACGGAGTCCAACCATGAGCCTTGCCACCGCCACGCCCGCCCCGGCCCTCTTGTCGCCCACCGACCATGCCCTGGTGCTGATCGACTTCCAGTCGCAGATGGCGTTCGCTACCCACACCATCGACATCTCCGCGCTGCGCAACAACGTGTCGTTGATCAGCAAGGGCGCCAAGGGCTTCAACGTGCCGGTGCTGCTGACCACCGTCGCCGAAGCGTCGTTCTCCGGCCCGATGTTCCCGGAACTGCCGGAGATCTTCCCGGGCCAGACGGTGTTCGACCGCACCTCGATGAACACCTGGGAAGACCAGCCGGTGATCGACGAGATCAACCGCATCGGCAAGCGTCGCCTGGTTGTTGCCGGCCTGTGGACCAGCGTCTGCATCGTGGGACCGGCGCTGTCGGCGCTGGCACAGGGCTTCGAGGTGTATGTGATTACCGATGCCTGCGGCGATGTCAGCGAAGAAGCCCACGAGCGTGCGATCACCCGCATGGTGCAGGCCGGTGCAGTGCCGATGACCAGCGTGCAGTACCTGCTGGAGCTGCAGCGTGACTGGGCGCGTGGCGAGACCTACGAGCTGACCACCGGCATTGCCCGCGACCATGCCGGCGGCTATGGCATCGGCATCCAGTACGCCAAGCGCATGTTCGGCGCGCAGGAAGGCGGGCACTGAGCATGCTGGCTGGCCATGGCCTCGACCTGGCCCTGCTGATGCTGCGCGTGGCAGCCGGGGGATTCCTGCTGCCCCACGCGCTGGGCAAGCTGTTCGGTTGGTTCGGCGGTCCTGGGCTGGCCGGCTTCGCCACCGAACTGCGCGGCTTCGGCCTGCCAGCGGTGGCACCGCTGCCGCTGCTGCTGGCCCTGCTGCAGGTGCTGTCAGGGCTGGCCGTGCTGCTGGGCTGGCAGACCC
>NZ_JASJSQ010000149.1:0-303 GCF_030236855.1 Stenotrophomonas maltophilia group sp. Smal13 | reverse complement strand
AAGGGCTGGTTCTGGATGCGCGGCGGCAGTGAGTACCCGTTGATGTGGACCACGGTACTGCTGGCCCTCGCGCTGACCGGGCCCGGCGCCTGGGCACTGGACGGCCAACGCCTTCTGGGAGATCTCGCATGAGTCACGATCCACTCGATCACGGCCGCCGCAACGTGGTGCTGGCCGGCAGCGCCGCGGTGGCGCTGGGCCTGGCCGGCCGTGCCGGTGCCGCACTCGATTCCACTTCCAAGGAGCGTCGCATGAGCACGCTGGTCATCCGCAATGCCCGCATCACCACCCTCGACCCGCAGC
>NZ_JASJSQ010000148.1:0-6360 GCF_030236855.1 Stenotrophomonas maltophilia group sp. Smal13 | reverse complement strand
GGCGCCATGGATGGCGCCATCGAGCCCCCATGGATGGGTTTACGGCGTGTCCTGCACAGCCACACCGCCCCGCCATCCCACGGAATACCAGCTTCGGCTGTTGCTGTTGCTTGAACGCTTCTGCAGGTGCAGGGCGCAGCCCTGCCGAACACCCCTTTACTTGACCTGCACCTCGATCACGCCGTCGCCAACGCGGGCCTGCAGGGCGTCACCCGGCTGCACCTGGCCGACGTGCCGCACCAGGGCACCGTCGTCGCTGCGGGTCAGGATGCTGTAGCCACGTGCCACAGTCGCCAGCGGGCTGACCGCTTCCAGCGAACGCGCCAGCCCGCGCAGGCGCAGTGCATCGCGTTCCAGCAGGCGCTGCATCGCAATCTGCGGGCGCCCGCGCAGGGCTGCCAGGCGGCGCTGCATCGCGTCGAGCTGGCGTTGCGGATGGTGCCCGCGCAGCACCGCCGCCGCATGGCGCAGGCGTGCGGCACGGCGTTCCTGCTGCTGGTTGAACGCGGCATGCAGGCGCCGGCCCAGATCGAGCTGGCGGCGGCGCAGCAGGTCCAGCCGCGCCTGCGGGCTCTGTGCGTTCAGGCGCAGCAGGGCGCGGTCGGCGCGCTGCATCGCCTGCTGCATCGCATGCCGTTGCAACTGCACCATGCGGGCGGCCGTGCGGCGCAGGCGCAGGGCCAGTTCGCGCTGGTCGGGTACCAGCAGCTCGGCCGCCACCGACGGCGTCGGTGCGCGCAGGTCGGCGGCAAAATCGCTGAGGCTGAAGTCGGTTTCGTGTCCCACCGCCGACACCACCGGGGTGCGGCTGGCGGCGATCGCTCGGGCCAGGGCTTCATCGTTGAAGGCCCACAGGTCTTCCAGCGAGCCGCCGCCGCGGGTCAGCAGGATCACGTCGTAGCGGCCACTGGCGTCGGCGGCCTGCAGCAGGCGGGTGATCTGCGCGGCGGCACTGCTGCCCTGGACCAGGGTCGGCAGCAGGTCCACTTCCAGCAGTGGGAAGCGGCGGCCGAGCACGCTCAGCACGTCGCGTACGGCGGCACCGGTGGGCGAGGTGATCACTGCCAGGCGCTGCACGTGCGCCGGCAGCGGCCGCTTGCGTGCCGGGTCGAACAGGCCCTCGGCCTCCAGGCGTGCCTTCAGCTCCTCGAAGGCGCGGCGCAGCGCGCCTTCGCCGGCTTCTTCCATGTGGTCCAGCACCATCTGGTACTCGCCACGGGCGTCGTACAGGGTCACCTTGCCGCGCACCAGCACGCGCATGCCTTCGCGCGGCACGAACTTCAGGTACTGCGCCTTCATCCGGAACATTGCCGCGCGCAGCTGCGCACGTGCGTCCTTCAGGGTGAAATACAGGTGCCCGGAGGCAGGGCGCGCCACGCTGCCCAGTTCGGCCTCGACCCAGATCGCCGGGAAGCTGCCTTCCAGCAGGTCGCGGGCCAGGGTGTTGAGCTGGCTGGGGGTGAGGATGTCGTTGTTGCGTGGCTGCATGGGAACGGCGTGCTGCGGGCGGAACGGGGGCTCAGGATCGCACGTCAGCGCACCGTGTGCTGGCCCAGCGCCCACTGCACGTGTTCACGCACCAGCGGCGAGGGATCATCGATGCGGGTATGCAATGCGGCGAGCGCTTCGGCAGAGGACGGTGCGTTGCCCAGGGCCACGGCGATGTTGCGCAGCCAGCGTTCATGGCCACTGCGCCGGATCGGGCTGCCTTCGGTACGGCGCAGGAACTCGGCTTCATCCCAGGCGAACAGCTGGTCCAGCCGCGCGGTATCGAGGTTGTTGCGCGCGCGGAAATCGGCTTCGTCGGTACGCTTGGCGAACTTGTTCCAGGGGCAGACCAGCTGGCAGTCATCACAGCCGTAGATGCGGTTGCCGATCAACGGCCGCATCTCTTCGGGAATGGCGCCGTCGTGCTCGATGGTCAGGTAGGAGATACAGCGCCGCGCGTCCAGCCGCTGCGGGCCGGTGATGGCCTGGGTCGGGCAGACATCGATGCAGCGCGTGCAGGTACCGCAGTGTGCGGTGGCCGCTGCATCGATCGGCAGCGGGATATCGATGTAGATCTCGCCGATGAAGAACCAGGAGCCGCCATGGCGGTCGATCAGGCAGGTGTGCTTGCCGATCCAGCCCAGGCCGGCATTGCGCGCCAGTGCGCGTTCCAGCACGGGGGCGGAATCGACGAATACGCGGTAGCCCAGCGGTGCCACTTCATCGTTGATCTGCGTGGCCAGCTTCTGCAGGCGGTTGCGCATCAGCTTGTGGTAGTCGCGACCCAAAGCGTAACGGGCCACGTAGGCGCGACCCGGGTCGGCCAGGGTTGCCCAAGCTTCGGTGTCGTCCTTGTGGCTGTAGTCCATGCCCACCGAGATCACCCGCACGGTGCCGGGCAGCAGTTCGGCCGGGCGCGCGCGCAGGGTGCCGTGGCGCGCCATCCAGTCCATCGTGCCGTACAGGCCCTGGCCCAGCCAGTCGGCCAGGTGCGCTTCATCCTCGCCCAGCTCGATGCCGGCGATGCCACAGCGCTGGAAGCCATGCGCACGGGCGAGTTCGCGGATGCGCTGCACGGCCTGGGCCGGATCGACAGGGGCGGGGACGGGGGACATGTGCACCAGTATAAAATCCCCGCATGGCCAACCTTGCCGATCTGTTCGATTCCGCTGCCGCGCGTGCGCTTGATGCGCAGGCCTCTGCGCTGGCCGCCGAGGGCGGTTGGGGCCTGATGGCACAGGCCGGCCAGGCCGCCTGGCAGTGCCTGCTGCAGCATTGGCCGCAGGCGCAGCGGATCGGCGTGGTGGTTGGTGCGGGCAACAACGGCGGCGACGGCCATGTGCTGGCTCGCCATGCGCTGCAGGCCGGACGTGAGGTGACGGTGATCGCCTTGCCGGGGAAGCCACCGTCAACCGCGCTGGCACAGCGTGCAGCATCGGAATTCACATCCGACGGCGGCACCCTCACCGATTTCGACGGCGCGCTTCCCGAGGCCGATATCTGGGTCGATGCCCTGTTCGGGCTGGGCTTCGATCGCGTGCCGGAGGGCGTGGCGCGGACGCTGATTGCCGCGCTCAACGCGCAGGCGGCACCGGTTCTGGCGCTGGACGTCCCCAGTGGCGTGGATGCCGACCGCGGCGCCGTACCGGGCGAGGCGGTGAGGGCAGCGCTGACCGTGCAGTTCATCGTGCCGCATCGCGGGCTGTACACCGGCGATGCGCTGGACCATTGCGGGCGGAAGGCGCTGGCGCCGCTGCAGCTACCCGCGGCCGCATGGCAGGGCGTGTCACCCGCTGCGCAGCTCTGGACGCAGGTGCGCCTGCCAGCCCTGCTGCCGCCGCGCCGCACCAACACCCACAAGGGCGAATCCGGGCACGTGCTGTGCGTCGGCGGCAACCATGGCAGCGGCGGCGCCATCGCCATGGCGGCTGAAGCGGCGTTGCGCGCGGGTGCTGGATTGCTGAGCCTGGGCACCCGCCGCGACCACGTTGGCCCGTTGCTGGCTCGGCTGCCCGAGGCCATGACCCATGCCCTGGAAGATGGTGACGCGCTGCCGGCACTGCTGGACAAGGCCAGGGTGGTGGCGATCGGCCCCGGTCTGGGCCAGGACGAATGGGCGCGCGCACTGTTTGCGCGGGTGCTGGCCAGCGCCAGGCCACTGGTGGTCGATGCCGATGCACTGAACCTGCTGGCGCAGGATCCGCGCGCGCTGCCCGACGCCATCCTTACGCCACACCCGGGCGAGGCCGCGCGCCTGCTGGGTTGCAGCACGTCTGACATCCAGGCCGATCGCTTCACCTGCGCACAGGCACTGGCCGAGCGCTTCCACGCCGTGGTGGTGCTGAAGGGCGCCGGCAGCATCGTCGCAGCGCCGGGGCAACGGCCACGACTGATCGCGGCTGGCAATCCCGGCATGGCCGTGGGTGGCATGGGAGACCTGCTGACAGGCATCATCGCCAGCCTGCGTGGGCAAGGCCTGGCCGCCTTCGATGCCGCCGCCGCTGGTGCGCTGTTGCATGCGCTTGCCGGCGACGTCGCTGCCGCCGACGGCGCGCGCGGCCTGCTTCCTACTGATCTGCTGTCGCCGCTGCGGCGACTGGCCAACCCGGAACTCTCCCGATGATCGATTTCTTCCTTGCCGACAGCGATGCCACTGAACTGCTCGGGCAGTGGCTGGCCGCCACCCGACCGCCGCAGGCGCTGGTCGAACTGCGCGGCGACCTGGGCGCCGGCAAATCCACCACCGCCCGCGCACTGCTGCGCGCACTGGGCGTGCAGGGGGCGATCCGCAGCCCGACCTACACCCTGGTCGAGCGCTATCCGCTGGCCAGCGGTGGCGAGGCCTGGCATCTGGATCTGTACCGGATCGGCCAGGCCGGCGAGCTCGATTTTCTCGGGCTGGACGAGGGCAGCGCGGTGTTGTGGCTGGTGGAATGGCCGGAACGCGGCGCTGGCGCGCTGCCGCCGACCGACCTGGTGGTGGCGCTGGAGATCGAGGGGCAGGGGCGTCGCGTCCGTCTCACTGGAGCCAGCGACGTCGGACATGAATGGCTGGAACGGCTCCCCCAAGGGGGCGACTTGCAGGCCATTTCTGTCGGCTGACGAGAACAAACACCGGCAGGTTACGGATTATTAAGGAAAAAGGTGTTGCATTCCGTTCAGCGCGGTGATTGAATCCTGAGCCATGCGCCCGGGGAACCGTCTCATTGCCATCTGTGCCGCCGTCGGACTGAGTCTGGCGAGCGTCAGTGCGTGGGCCGGTGAAGTCCGTCAGGTCCTGCTGAATACCGGCGCCACCGGCACCCGTGCCGAGATCTCGCTGGTCGGCAGTGGCGGTTACAAGACCTTGTCGCTGGCCGGACCGAACCGCCTGGTGGTCGATTTCCCGGACTCCAGCGCCATACGCAACCTGAAAATGCCGGCCGCGCAGGGCGTGGTCACGGCGGTGCGTACCGGACAGCCGGTGCCGGGGACCTTCCGTGTCGTTTTCGACCTCGCTGAATCGGTGGCGCCGTTCCGCCCACAGATGCAGCGCGAAGGCAATGAATCCAAGCTGGTGATCGAATGGCCGGGCGATGGCGCGGCCGTGGCCGCCAGCCGCCCGCCAGCGACGCCGGCGGTGCAGCCGCAGGCACCGGTCAACACGCCCGCACCGACGCCGGCCGAGAGCGCGCAGTCGCGCAACGACGCCGCGCGCGCCACCGCGCTGTTGACCGCGCAGGTACAGCAGCAGGCCAGCGCCGCCGCTGCCACACCGGCTACTCCGACCCCGGCCCCGTCCACTGCACCGGCCCAGGTCGCGGCAGCGGGCACGGCTGCCAGCAGTACGCCGTCCGCATCGCCGGCTGCGATCCTTGCCGGCCAGCGTACCGCCGCCGTGGTAACCACGCCGCCGGCCACAGCGCCTGCACCGGTTCCGACCACGGTGGTGCCACCGCGTCCGGCCATGCCCAGCGATGCCTCGCGCATCCGCATGCAGGCTGGCATGCGCCACCTGGTGGTGGCCATCGATCCAGGCCACGGCGGCCAGGACCCCGGTGCGATCGGCCCGACCGGCAAGCGCGAGAAGGATGTGACCCTGGCCGTAGCGCGTGAGCTGGCCCGTCAGGTCAACGCGACGCCGGGCCTGAAGGCCTACCTGACCCGCGACAGCGACGTGTTCATTCCGCTGCCGATGCGCGCGCAGAAGGCGCGTGCGAACAAGGCCGACATCTTCATTTCGATCCATGCCGACGCGGCGGAAAACCGTTCGGCCACGGGCTCGTCGGTGTACGTGCTGTCGACCAAGGGCGCTTCTTCGCAGCGCGCCCGCTGGCTGGCGGACAAGGAAAACGCGGCCGACCTGGTCGGTGGCGTGCGCCTGCAGCAGACCGAAGGCACGCTCGCCAACGTGCTGCTGGATCTGGCCCAGAGCGGCTACATGAAGGCGTCCGAGGACGCGGCCGGCCATGTGCTGGGCGGCCTGAAGCGGATCGGCAACAACCACAAGCCGAACATCGAGCGCGCCAACTTCGCGGTGCTGCGTACTTCGGACATGCCGGCGATGCTGGTGGAAACCGCGTTCATTTCCAATCCGGATGAAGAGCGCCGCCTGATCGACCCGGCCTACCAGCGCAAGATCGCCGGTGCGGTACTGGACGGTGTGCACACGTTCTTCAGCCGTCAGCCGCCGCCGGGCACGTTGTATGCCGCCCGGGCCCAGGCCGAGATCGACGCCGCCGGCACCATGGCCGGCGGCAGCAAGTAACCCGCCGAAGGCGGGTTACTGCTTTCTGTAGAGTCGAGCGGCGCTCGACTGGGCCTTCCCGGTAGCCCGTCAGTCGAGCATGGCTTGTATGTTCCTCCCGGCTCCTACGCGGTATGTAGGAGCCA
>NZ_JASJSQ010000147.1:0-7633 GCF_030236855.1 Stenotrophomonas maltophilia group sp. Smal13 | reverse complement strand
CCGAGCGTACCCGGCCAGCGGCCGGCACTACCCAAAGGCCGGCCCTTGCCCCGGCCGCCGTTTCGCGGCACGCTTCGCGCTTCCGTACGCAAGCGTATCGACAATGTCGCCAGCCAACGAAAGCGCCTACCCCCATCTGTTCGCCCCGCTGGACCTGGGCTTCACCCAGCTGCGCAACCGCGTATTGATGGGCTCGATGCACACCGGCCTGGAGGATCGCGCCCGCGACTTCCCGCGGCTGGCGGCCTACTTCGCCGAACGCGCCGAGGGCGGTGTCGGCCTGATCGTCACCGGTGGCTTCGCGCCGAACGTGGTCGGCTGGCTGAAGCCGTTCGGCGGCAAGCTGTCCTGGCCCTGGGAAGTACGTCCGCATCGGCAGCTCACCGCCGCCGCGCACCAGCACGGCGCGAAGATCTGCCTGCAGCTGCTGCATGCCGGCCGCTATGCCTACCACCCTTTGTCGGTGGCGCCGTCGAAGCTGAAGGCACCGATCAACCCGTTCACCCCGCGTGCGTTGTCGGCCAGCGGCGTCGAGCGGCATATCGCCGACTACGCACGCAGCGCGAAGCTGGCCCGCGAGGCTGGCTACGACGGTGTGGAAGTGATGGGCTCGGAGGGCTACCTCATCAACGAGTTCATCGCCCCGCGCACCAACAAGCGCACCGACCGCTGGGGCGGCGATGCCAACCAGCGCATGCGCTTCGCGGTCGAGATCGTGCGCCGCATCCGCGAGGCCTGTGGCCCGGACTTCATCATCATCTACCGCCTGTCGCTGGTGGACCTGGTGGAGGACGGCAGCAACTGGGAGGAGATCGTGCAGCAGGCGCAGGCCATCGAGGCCGCCGGCGCGACGATCATCAATTCCGGCATCGGCTGGCACGAAGCCCGTATTCCGACCATTGCCACCTCGGTGCCGCGCGCTGCCTTCGCCGGGGTCACCGCCAAGCTCAAGCCGCATGTGAAGGTGCCGCTGGTGGCGACCAACCGCATCAACATGCCCGACGTGGCCGAGCGCATCCTGGCCGGCGGCGGCGCCGACATGGTGTCGCTGGCGCGGCCGCTGCTGGCCGACCCGCAATGGCCGAACAAGGCCCGTGCCGGCCGCGCCGAGGCAATCAACACCTGCATCGCCTGCAACCAGGCCTGCCTGGACCACGTGTTCGAGAACAAGCTGGCCAGCTGCCTGGTCAATCCGCGCGCCGCCCACGAGACCGAGCTGGTCTATCGCCCCACCGCCACGCCGAAGAAAGTTGCCGTGGTCGGTGCTGGCCCGGCAGGCCTGGCGTGTGCCACCGTCGCTGCCCAGCGCGGCCACCAGGTCACCCTGTTCGATGCCAACGAGGAGATCGGCGGCCAGTTCAACGTGGCCAAGCGCATCCCCGGCAAGGAAGAGTTCCACGAGACCCTGCGCTACTTCCGCCACACGCTGGCCGAAACCGGCGTGCAGCTGCGCCTCGGCACCCGCGCCGATGCCGCCACCCTGGCCGGCTTCGACGAGGTGGTGCTGGCCACCGGCATCACCCCGCGCAAGGTCGACTTCCCCGGCGCCGACCACGCCAAGGTGGTCAGCTACCTGGACGTGCTGCTGGGCCGGGTTGAAGTGGGCACCAATGCGGCGATCATCGGCGCCGGCGGCATCGGCTTCGATGTCGGCGAGTTCCTCAGCCACGCAGGTGAGTCACCCTCCCTCGACCCGCAACGCTGGATGGCCGAATGGGGCGTGGACAGCGCGTTCGAGGCCCGCGGCTCGCTGGGCCGGCCCGAGGTCGAGGCGTCACCGCGTCGGCTCTGGCTGCTGCAGCGCAGCCCGGGCAAGCCCGGCGCGCGACTGGGCAAGACCACTGGCTGGATTCACCGCGCCACACTGAAGGCCAAGGGCGTGCGCATGCTCGGTGGCGTCGAGTACCTGGGCGTGGACGACGAGGGCCTGCGCATCCGCGTGGAAGGCAGCGAACAGCTGCTGCCGGTCGACCATGTGGTGATCTGCGCCGGGCAGGAACCGAACCGTGCATTGCAGGCCGAACTGCAGGCCGCCGGCATCAACGCGCAGCTGATCGGGGGTGCCGATGTGGCCGCCGAACTGGATGCGAAGCGGGCCATCGACCAGGGCAGCCGGGTGGCCGCCGCGCTCTGATGAGCGCCTGAATGGGGGGCGGAATGTGATTTCCGTCACCCCTGCCGAACCTGAATGTCAAGCCGGGCGGTTCACGATGCGTTCGGCTATCCCCCCCTACCTTGCGCCATCTTTCCGCTCACCAGCCAGTTTCCGGTGAGCCGGCGCAGCCCCCTCGATCGGTACTGATCGTTTCTTTTGGGGCTGCCCACGGGGCGGCCCCGATGGCCGCCTCCCCATGACGCCAAGTCGTACCCCGCCTCCTGTCGCCCCCGCGGCCGGAACCGGAGCGTGCGGCCCATACGGAGCAAGGAGTTATATGAAACTGGCCTGGATTCTCTGGCTGTCGCAGTTGTTGCCTCAGCCGGCCGCTGATTCATTGTGTTTGAGCACCACCGTTTACCTGGAAGCCCGCGACCAGACCCTGCGTGGCCAGCAGGCCGTCGCCGAGGTCGCCCTGCGCCGCCTCGACAGTGGCCTGTGGGGCGACTCCATGTGCCAGGTGGTCACCGCGCGCAAGCAGTTCGCACCGACCATCGTCTCGCCCGGCACCCAGCTGGGCAATGATGCGGCCTGGAGCGAGGCGATGAACGTGGCCTTCGACGCCGAGCGCAACTGGGCGCTGCCGGCCGGCGAGCGCCGCGAGATCGTGCCCGGTGCCAGCCACTTCGCCGCGCTGTCCATCGCCAGCCCGAACTGGCGCAATGCCTACCAGGTGGCCACCATCGGCGATCACACCTTCTATAAGGTGCAGAACCTCAAGCCGCGGCAGTCGTAACGATCCGTGCTGGCGGCAGCGTTGCCGCCCGCTGGCAAGCTCTGGGATAGTGGGCGTTTCCCGCCCGCATCACCTGGAGTTCCCATGAAGCTGTACAGCAAGCCCGGTGCCTGTTCCACCGCCGACCACATCGCCCTGCAGTGGACCGGCCAGCCGTTCGAGGTTGAACTGCTGAACAAGGACACCCTGAAGGGCCCGGAATTCCTCAAGATCAATCCGGCCGGTGCCGTCCCCGCACTGGTCGACGGCGACTTCGTGCTGCTGCAGAACGCGGCGATCATGGGCTATATCGCCGACAGCTTCCCGCAGGCCGGCCTCGGCGGCGACGGCAGCCCGCGCCAGCGCGCCGAAGCCACCCGCTGGCTGGCCTTCGTCAATTCCGATGTGCATCCGGCCTTCTCGCCGCTGTTCGCGCCGGGCAAGTTCATTGCCGACGAGAGCCAGTTCGATGCGATCCGCGCCGCCGCGCACAAGCGCCTGCGCGCCCTGTTCGAGACCGCCGACAAGCAGCTGGCCGACAAGCCGTGGCTGGCCGGCTTCCGCAGCTTCGCCGACCCGTACTTCTACATCACGCTGCGCTGGGCTGCTGGCACCAAGGTCGACCTGTCCGGCCTGGACAACCTGGCCGCCTACAAGGCGCGCATGGATGCCGATGCCGGCGTGCAGGCCGCGCTGAAGGCCGAGGGCCTGGCCTGATCCAGACCATGGGTCGGAGCCGTCTGCGCAGCAGACGGCTCTGCCCCCATCGGTGCAATCGCCACACTCAGCCGATCTGGCGGATCACTTCGCCCTTGGCATCGCGCAGGTACGTCGGCACCACTTCGATGCGCAGCGCCGCCGCCACCGGGTAGATGCCGCGCTCGGCCCGCACGCCTGCCAGCGCCTGCAGTCCCGACTCGTCCAGTGCCCAGCGCGCGCTGTCGGCCGATACCTCGCCGGTTTCACCGAGCGCGGCCGGAATGAATTCCCACTGCCGCTCGCGGCTGACCAGTTCCAGCGATTTGCCGTGGCGCAGCCGTAGCGGCAGCAGCTCGCTCACGCTGGCCACCTGGCCCGCACCGAGCACCAGGGTGGTGACGCCCGCCTCCTGCCGCCAGTCCAGCGTCTCGATGAACAGCATGCCGGTGCTGGAGCCCTCGCGCTCGCTGCCGGTCTGCACCTGTGCAGCCAGTGCCGGATCCCCCAGCAGGTTGCCGCGATGCAGGTCGCTGATCCACAGCGGCATCGCCGGTTGCAGCGCCTGCAGCACGCCGCGCGTCGACCAGCGCTTGACCGCTTCCATCTCCTCATCGGTCAACCCGACCAGCTGCAGGAACTGCAGGTGGCCATTGGCGGTGTCGCGTGCGGGCAACTGCGGATCAGCGACGAAGGCCAGATGGCACAAGCGCGTGTTGGTCTCCAACGCGATCGGGCCGTTGGCGTTGAGGTGGTGGCCATCCTCGAACACGTTGCCACTGCCGAACACATAGCGCGCCAGGTTCTGCAGCAGGTTCATCGGCCACACCGGCGGCGTGCTGCCGGCGTTCTCACCGGCGTCGGCAGCGAGGCGGAAGGTCAGCTCGAAACCATAGCCACTGGCGGTGGCATCACTGCTCTCCTTGGCGTACAGCTCGGAGAAGCCGTAGGTGATGTAATGCCAATGCGGTACCGGCGCATCCGCCCAGTACACGCTGATGCCATCGAGCGGATCCTGGCCACCGAGCGTGTACGGAAGCGCGGTGCCGAAGTGACGCGGTTCCTGCCCGGCATACAGCGGCGCCAGCGCCGCATTGATCGCGTCCCAGCCGGGGGTATCGGTGTCGTCGTGGTCGTCCTGCACGCGGGACTCCTTGTGGGGAAGTGAACCGATCACTTTACGCGGTGGCTCAGGCCTGCACGACCTCGCCGCCACCATTGACCACGGCCGCCTGGGTCTCCTGCCACCAGCGCTGCGCCAATGCCGGACTGCGCGCCTTGCCCACCGCCGCCAGCAGTTCCGGGCACAGGCGTTCCAGTGCCAGCGCATCGGTGCAGCGTTCGATCTTCAACTGCATGAAATAGCCCTTCAGGCCCAGATGCCGACGCACGGCCTCACTCATCGCGTCGTACAGCTGCTGGTACAGCGCCGGGTCCTGTTCACGGCCGGTGCTGATGCTGCGCGTCGGTGCGGCTTCGACACTTCCGCCGATCACTTCAATCAGGCCCTGCGCGGCCAACTGCTCCAGTGCATCCGGCGGTGCCCGCAGGCCTTCGAACAGGCCGCGCAATTCAGTGTCATCGCGATGGCCGTCGACCATCAGCAGGATCGAACGCAGTGCCGCCGGCAGGCGCCGACCCCGGTCTTCGATTTCCTGACGGCCAGCAGCCGTCTTGGCGTGCAGCAAAGCCATTGCCTCCCCCCAATCCTCGATGCGCAATGCCAGCGCGCCCTGGCGGGCACGCTCCCCTGTGTGCCATCCCCGGACGGCGCGCGCCTTCCCCGGCGCGCACCGCGTGTTGCAGGTCGGTGACAGGCCGAGCTTAGCGCAAGTGCTGCGGGTAGTGCCGGCCGCTGGCCGGCAACCTCGGGATTGATGGGGGGTGCCGGACAGCGGCCGGCACTACCGGGTCAGCGTCCCAGCGCGCGGCGGATCTCCTCCAGCGCGCTGGGGTCGTCCAGCGTCGACAGGTCACCCGGGTCGCGCTGCTCGGCCAACGCCTGCAGCGAGCGCCGCAGCAGCTTGCCAGAGCGGGTCTTGGGCAAGGCATTGACCACGTGCACATGCGCAGGGCGTGCGACCGCGCCGAGCGAGGTGGTCACCGTGGCCATCATCTCGGCCACCACCGGCGCCGGATCCTCGCCATCCAGCCCCTGCTTGAGGGTGACGAACACCAGCGGCACCTGCCCCTTCAGTTCGTCCTTGACCCCGATCACCGCCGCCTCGGCCACGCGCGGATGGCTGGAGATGGCCTCCTCGATCTCGCGCGTGCCCAGGCGGTGCCCGGCCACGTTGATCACATCGTCGGTACGGCCGAGGATGAAGGTATAACCATCGTCGTCACGGATCGCCCAGTCCAGCGAGCTGTACAGCAGCTCCTTGAAGTGGCTGAAGTAGCTCTGCAGGAAACGGCTGTCGTCGTTCCACACCGTGCTCATGCAGCCCGGCGGCAGCGGCGGCGACACCACCAGCACGCCCTTCTGCCCCGGTGCCACTTCCTCGCCGGTGTTCTCGTCGATCACCTTCATCCGGTAGCCGAGATTGGGGAACCCGGGCGAGCCGAAACGCACCGGCTTCATCTCCAGGCCCGGCAGCAGGGTCAGTGCCGGCCAGCCGGTTTCGGTCTGCCAGTAGTTGTCGATGATCGGCTTGCCGAGCGCTTCGCTGATCCAGTGCGCGGTCGGTTCGTCCAGCGGCTCGCCGGCCAGGAACAGGTACTTCAGCGCGCCCAGGTCGTGGCGATGGATGAAGTCCGCGTCGTGCTTCTTCAGCACGCGGATGGCGGTGGGCGACGAGAACATCGTGCGCACGTTGTACTGCTCGCACAGCGCCCACCAGATGCCCGGATCCGGGTTGGTCGGCAGCCCTTCGTAGAGCAGCGAGGTGCAGCCGCCGATCAGCGGGCCGTACACGTTGTAGGAATGGCCGACCGCCCAGCCGACGTCGGAGGTGGAGAACATCACCTGGCCCGGCCTGCAGTCGAACACCGTTTCCATCGACTGTGCCATCGCCACCGCATAGCCCCCCACATCGCGCTGCACGCCCTTCGGCTTGCCGGTGGTGCCGGAGGTATACAGCAGATAGCTCGGCTCGCTCGCTTCCAGCCACTGCACCGGCACGTCGACTTCACCGATCTGCGCACGCAGCTCGGCGTAGTCCACATCGCGGCCCGGCACGCGTGGTTCGGCGGCATCCAGCCCACGCGACACGATCAGCACGTGCGGCGGTGGCGACGTGGCTTCGGCGCAGGCGGCGTCGACCATCGGCTTGTACGGAATCAACTTGCCACCGCGCATGCCGGCATCGGCGGCGATCAGCAGCTTGGGCTTGGCATCGTCGATGCGCAGCGCCAGGTTGTGCGCGGCGAAGCCACCGAACACGACCGAATGCACGGCGCCGATGCGCGCACAGGCGAGCATCGCGAATACCGCCTCGGCCATGTTCGGCATGTAGATCACCACGCGATCGCCGTGGCCGACGCCGAGGTGCTTGAGCACGGCGGCGAAGTCGTTCACTTCGCGATACAGCTGGCGATAGGTGATTTCGCGGGTGCTGTTGGTTTCGGTGGAAATGGCGACCAGTGCGAGCTGGTCGGCGCGCTCGGCCAGGTGGCGGTCGACGGCGTTGTAGCAGAGATTGGTTTCACCACCGACGAACCAGCGCCGGAACGGCGGGTTGCTGTAGTCGAGCACCTGCTGCGGCGGTTTGTGCCAATGGATGCGCTTGGCTTCCTCGCCCCAGAAGGCCTCCGGCTCGTCGATCGAGCGACGGTAGGTTTCCTCGTAGTTCATGACGCAGCCCTCCCAGACAAAGTCATGGGTTCGAGGATAGTCCGGCGCTGGCGCGCGGGCCGCCCTACCTTGGTAGGGGGTGGGGTTTTGTTCTGCAGGGCTTGCAGCCCTGCACCTGCAGAATCAACGTCAACGTCAACGTCAACGTCAAAAGCGGGGCCATTGAGGGATGGCGGGGTGGGTCCGGTTGCGGGGGGCGCCGTAAATCCGTCCATGGAGGCTCGGTCGCCGCGTCCATGCGGCTCACGCCCCCGCAACCGGACCCACCCCGCCT
>NZ_JASJSQ010000146.1:0-7772 GCF_030236855.1 Stenotrophomonas maltophilia group sp. Smal13 | reverse complement strand
GTAAACCCATCCATGGGGGCTCGATGGCGCCATCCATGGCGCCAACGGTCCTGCCCACCCATACCGCCCCACCTTCGACAGACTCCCGCGGCTGTGGGTAGGTGTCGACCTTGGTCGACACGGTAGATCCACGCCATGCGTGGATGGAAGCATCGGGAACATGTCTGGAGAAAAGCCCCCTTCTTGTTGAAGGGGGCGCGCCGACAGGCGCAGGGATAAGGAAAAATGCGCGGACACGGCGCGCGATAGCGCGCCGTGTCTTGGGCGCGTCATTGCACCGGCTTATCATGGGCGGATGACTTCCGTACGCCTGACCTGCGCGCTGGCGCTGCTGCTGCCATTGGCCGCCTGCACCACCGCGCCCGCCCCTTCCGCCTCCGCTCCCACCGCTGTCGCTGCGGCTGCGCCGCCGAAGCTGCTGCTGATCTCGATCGACGGCCTGCGCGCCGATGCGCTGGACCGCGGCCTGACCCCCAACCTGCAGCGCCTGATCGACGGCGGCGTGCGTGCACGCTGGATGACCCCGTCCTATCCGTCGCTGACCTTCCCCAACCACTACACCATCGTCACCGGCCTGCGCCCGGACCACCACGGTATCGTCAACAACAGCATGGACGATGAAGCCCTAGGCCGGTTCGAGCTGAGCAACCGTGAGGCGGTCACCACCAGCGGCTGGTGGGGCGGCGAACCGATCTGGGTCGGCGCCGAGAACGCCGGGGTGCGTTCGGCCACCACCTCGTGGCCGGGCAGTGAATCGGAAATCCGTGGTGTGCGCCCCAGCCAATGGCGCGTGTACGACGGCAAGGAACCGCTGGAACAACGCGCGGGCACCGTGCTGGACTGGCTTGCACAGACCGATGCCGACGCACCGCAACTGACCACGCTGTACATGGAGCACGTGGACAAGGCCGGCCACAACTACGGCCCCGAATCGAAGCAGTACGCCGACGCCATCGTGCGCGCTGACCAGATCGTCGGCCAGGTACTCGACGGCCTGCAGCAGCGCGGCCTGGCCGCGACCACCAACGTGATCGTGGTCTCCGACCATGGCATGGCCAGCGTCCCGGTCGGCCAGGTGATCTCCACCGAATCAATGGCCGCCCCGGCCATCGCTCGCAACGTCAGCCAGGGCCAGTCGGTGGGTTTTGCGCCGTTGGCCGGTCACGAAGCCGCAGCCGAGCGCGCCCTGCTCGGTCGTCACGCGCACTACGAGTGCTGGAAGAAAGAGAACCTGCCGCCGCGCCTGCACTACGGCACCCACCCGCGCATTCCCGCCATTGTCTGCATGATGGATGAAGGCTGGGATGCCCTGCACCAGGAGAAGATCGCCAAGCGAGACCATCAGGATCGTGGCTCGCATGGCTACGACAATGCCCTGCCCTCCATGCGCGCGGTATTCGTGGCCAGCGGCCCGTCGTTCCGTCAGGGCCTGGTGATCGATGGCTTCGACAATGTCGACGTCTACCCGCTGCTGGCGCACCTGCTGCAGGTGCCGGCTGCACCGAACGACGGCAATCCGGAAACGCTGAAGAAAACCCTGCGCTGATCGTACGTCATCCGCCGGGCATGGCCCGGCGAACGCAGCAAGCGGAACGACGAGCACAAAAAAACGCGGCGCCAGGCGCCGCGTTTTTCGTTGAACCGGCCTGGGCCGGATCAGGCCTTGGCGACGGCCTTCTTCGCCACAGCCTTCTTCGCCGGAGCCTTGGCCACGGTCTTCTTGGCAACCGGAGCAGCGGCGCCTACGGCGACCTTGCTCGCGGTGTGCGAACGGGCGTTGCCGTAGCTGGCGTTGTAGCGCTTGCCCTTGGCGGTCTTGCGGTCACCCTTACCCATGTCTTCAACTCCTCAAATGTGAAATCTGGTTACCCCGTACTGACACGGGTTCGGCGGGGCCGCCTTGCTGGGCGCCCCCGCGCACGATCGAAAATCCTATCACGGAGCGCCTAGTGCGCGCAGCTGGCGTCGTGCACGTGACCGTGGTTGAGGCGCAGGTTGACCAGATGGGCGACCCCCACCAGCAGGCCGCCGATGGTCATCACCACCGCGTGTGGCACCGCATTGTGGTGCAGCGGGTCGTACAGCACGCCGGCCCACAACGCGACCAGGCCGGGAATCAGGAAGCCCAGCGCACGCAGCGCACCGTGCCGGCGGTAGCCCCAGACCAGGCTGAACAATCCGAGCAGGGTCACGAACACCACCAGCGCCTGTTCCACCCCATCGCTCAGCCAGAACGACAGGCCCAGCGACGGCGCCGCCGCCAGCAGCACGGGGATCACCGCGCAGTGCACCGCGCACAGCATCGAACCAGTGGCGCCGAAACGGTCTAGCAGGTGGCGCAGGCGTGAGGACAGGGACATGACTTCCAGCAGGGTCGGCGAATCGTTATGGAATAATATAACATCTGTTCCCGACCCGCACGGTTTCCCTCCCCCTGTCCCGCTGACGGGATACGTGCGCCCAGCGATTGATACACTGTAACAAAGGACCCGCTCCATGCCCGCCCACACCCCGCGGTTGAAGCCGCATTCCCTCGCTCTGGCCCTCGCCGCCCTGCTGCCTTCGGTTGCCTTTGCCGCCGGCGATGACAGCGCTCATCGTGACCGCCACCTGACTGAACTGTCGTCGGTGCAGGTCACCGCGTCGCCACTGCAGGGCGATGCCGAATCGCTGGCGCGCCCGGTGGAGGTACTGGCCGGCGAACGCCTGGACGAGCAGAAGGCCGGCACCCTCGGCGATACCGTGGCAAAGCTGCCGGGCGTGCAGAGCACGTTCTTCGGCCCCGGCGTCGGCCGCCCGATCATCCGCGGCCAGGAAGGCCCGCGCGTGGCCGTGCTGTCCAATGGCATGGGCAACATGGATGCCTCCACCGTCAGCGCCGACCATGCGACCAGCATCGAGCCGTTCCTGGCCGACCAGATCGAAGTACTGAAGGGCCCGGCCACGTTGCTGTTCGGCAGTGGCGCCATCGGTGGCGCGGTCAATGTGGTGGATGGCCGCATCGCCCGCGAGCTGCCGGAGCGCCCGCTCAGCGGCCGCGCCGAGCTGCGCGGCAATTCGGTGAACAACGAGCGTAGCGGCATGTTCCGCCTCGATGGCGTCAGCGGCAATGTCGTGCTGCACGTGGATGGCCTGGTCCGCAATGGCGATGACTACCGCATCCCCGGCTATGCCGTGATCGACAGCCTTGAAGATCATCACGATCACGATCACGACCATGACCACGCGGGCGAGGAAGGCGAAGAGCCGCGCCGCGGCCGCCTGGACAACAGCTCGATCCGCACCCGCGCCGGCGGTGTCGGCGCAACGTGGCTGGGCGACGGCGGCTACTTCGGCGTATCCGCCAGCACCTACCGCACCAACTACGGCATTCCCAATGGCGCGCACGTGCACGCCGAGGGTGATGATCATGGCCATGACCACGGTCACGACCATGGCGATGAAGAAGAAGGCGGCGACGAGCATGACGTGCGCATCGACATGGTGCAGAACCGCTTCGAGACCAAGGCCGGCATCTACAACCCGGTCTCGTTCCTGAAGAACATCAATGCACGCGTGGCCTACACCGACTACGAACACGTGGAGCTGGAAGCCGGCACGCCGTCCACCCGCTTCACCAACCGTGGCATCGAGGCGCGCCTGGAAGCGGTGCAGCAGCAGATCGGCGGCTGGGACGGCGCGTTCGGTCTGCAGTTCGGCAACAGTGATTTCGGTGCCAAGGGCGAAGAGGCGTTCGTTCCGGATACCGGCACGAAGAACATCGGCCTGTTCGTACTGCAGGAAAAGCAGTTCGGCCCGTTCAAGCTGGAACTGGGCGGCCGCCACGACCAGGTCAAGCTGGACCCGACCGGTGACTATCGCCGCCGCACCTTCGGCGCCACCAACCTGTCTGCGGCCGGCATCTGGAAGCTCAACGATGCCGTTGACCTTCGCATCGGCGTGGACAGCTCCGAGCGTGCACCGACCAACGAAGAGCTGTATGCCGCCGGCGCACACATCGCCACCCGCTCGCTGGAAATCGGTGACGCCAACCTGAAGACCGAGCGCGGCCAGCGCGTGGAACTGGGCATCCACACCCACAGCGAACGCCTGGACTTCTCGGCGTCGGTCTACCAGACCAAATTCAAGGACTTCATCTACCTGGCCGACACCGGCGTTACCGAGGGTCTGCCGGTCCGCGCCTGGACGCAACAGGATGCGGTGTTCCGCGGTGCCGAAGCCGAAGCGCTGGTGCATCTGTTCGAAGGCGGCGCCGGTGATTGGGACCTGCGCGTGTTCGGCGACTACGTGAAGGCCAAGCTGGATGGCAACGGCAGCCGCAACCTCGACATCGCCGTGCCGCATGGCGACCACAACCACAACTACAGCGTGGAGCTGGCCAACACCGGCTACCTGCCGCGCATCGCCCCGGCCCGCGTCGGCGCCGACCTGCGCTGGTCGAAGGACGGCTGGCGCGCCTCGGTCGGTGCGGTCCGCTACAGCCGCCAGAAGGATGTCGCCCAGAACGAAGCGCCGAGCGACGGCTACACCCTGGTCGACGCGCATCTGGCCTACCGCTGGGATCGCAACGCGAGCAACAGCTACGAGGTGTTCCTGGATGGCAGCAACCTGACCAACCGCGAAGTGCGTCCGCATACCTCGCTGCTGCGTGATTACTCGCCACTGCCGGGCCGTGGTGTCGCATTCGGCATCCGCGCGTTCTTCTGACCGGGCTACGCCGTCGGAACGTTACCTAAGGGGGCCGGAAGGCCCCCTTTTTCTGTCGCATATGGCATGAACTGGTGAAAATGGTGCTATGCCTCCGCGACACCATCCGTTGCGCAGCTAGACTCAATCAGGCGTCAATTCAATAGACAAACTGAGCGGAAACACCTGCATGGCCATGAGTCTCGATGCCGAACTGGAAGAACGCCTCCTTGCAACCGCCAAGCGTGGGAGAACCGCTTGGCTGGCCGGCGACATTGCGGAGGCAGAGCATCGCTTCCTTGAAAGCTGGGACATGATTCCGGAGCCGAAATCTGCTTATGACTACGGCCAGATTTCATCGTATGGAATAGCCATCTTCTATCGCGATACCGCTCAGTTTGAAAAGGCCAGAGAGTGGGCGATGGTCGCCAGAGGCATCTATGGAGAAGGCGAAGCCTCGAGCGAGTACATGGATGAACTTGCAGCCACCATCCAGTTCGAATCGGGAAATCTGGATGCGGCCTACGCCTTGTTCGAGCCCCAGTACCGGAAGTACGGCCGTCGCGTCTTCGAGGGCCACAAGAAAGAGTTCATCGCTTTCATCAAGAACAGGAAGAAGACTTGATGAGCGGATCAGCCAGCCACTAGCCAGATCCCTTCTGCGCCAGCTTTTCATCCACGCATGGCGTGGATCTACTGCGTCCTGAAGGAGCGTTCGAGCTTCCGTCTTCGTTCCAGTAGGATCCATCACACACCCGTCACAAAGATGTGCGTACCACAACAAGCGGACAATCCCGTCACTCAAAGTCTCGCCAATCGGACACTTTTGTCCGAAAATAATTCCATGACTGCCCAACGTGCCGATGCTGCTGCCCGCCGTGCCCTCATCCTCGACGCCGCCGATCATGTGTTCGGCCAACACGGTGTCACCGCCCCGCTGGACCTGGTGGTCGAACGCGCCCAGGTGGGCCGCGCCACCCTGTACCGCAACTTCCCCGACCGCACCGCGCTGATCCAGGCACTGCTGCAACGTACGGTCGACCGTATCCGGCGCCAGGTCGAGCAGCTCGGCGACCGCGACGATGCCCTGTTCGAGGTGTTCGAAGGCATGGCCCAGCGCATCATCGATTCGCCGGCATTGGCCGATTACTGGCGCGCGGTGGATTCGGACGTGCCAGCCATGCGCACCGCGCGCGAGACCGTGCGCGATCTGCTGGAAGCACCGATCGCCCGTGCCAAGGCCGCCGGACTGTGCCGTGCCGACCTGGAGAAGACGGACATTTCACTGATCTCGGGCATGCTGGGCGCAGCCCTGCGCGGCAAGACCCGCGACGAGCGCGCCCACCTGGCCGGGCGTGCCCTGCAGCTGCTGCGCGGGGGTCTCCAGGGAGCAACCAGCGAGGCCCGCTGATGGTCCAGCCGTATCTGAAGCCGGTTCCGGATTGGGAGGAGCACGAGAAGCCGACCATGCCGGGTTCGGCTTCGATGCCCTGGCATCCCCCCTATCGACGCGTGGCCTATGCACTGGTGTCGCTGCTGGTGGCGATCACCGGTGGCCTCGGCAATGCGCTGGTCACCGCCAACCTGCCCTTCCTGCAGGGCCAGCTGGCACTGACCCCGACCCAGGGCAGCTGGCTGGTGGCGGCCTATGCAATGGTCAACGTCACGGCCAACCTGCTGGCCTTCAAGTTCCGCCAGCAGTACGGCATCCGCCTGTTCGCCGAGATCGGGCTGGGCCTGTACGCGGCGCTGGCGGTACTGCACCTGTTCGTCGGCAGCTTCGAGACCACGATGCTGACCCGTGCCGCCAGCGGCTTCGCTGGCGCCGCCTGTTCGACACTGGGCACGCTGTACATGCTGCAGGCGCTGCCACGACGGTTCACCGGCAATCTGCTGGTGGTTGGCGTGGGCCTCTCGCAGCTGGCGGTGCCGATCGCCTGGATCGTCTCGCCGGGCCTGGTCGATACCGGCCAGTGGCACCAGCTCTACTCGTTTGAAGCCGGGCTGGCCCTGTGCGCGTTCGCTGCAGTGGTGGTGCTGAAGCTGCCGCCCGGCATCCAGGTGAAAGCCTTCGAGCCACTGGACTTCCTCACCTTCGCCCTGCTTGCGCCGGCTGTCGCGCTGCTGGTGATCGTGCTGGCGCAGGGCTACACCCGCTGGTGGCTCAACACGCCATGGCTGGGCTGGGCGCTGGTCGCCTCGATCGTGCTCTCCACCACTGCCTTCATCATCGAACACTACCGGCGCAATCCGCTGCTGCAGATCCGCTGGCTGTCGAAGCTGCCGGTGCTGCACTTCATCGTCGGCGCGTTCCTGATCCGCTTCCTGACCACCGAGCAGTCCTATGGCGTGGTCAACCTGATGCGCACGCTGGGCATGGGCCCGGACCAGATGCGCCCGCTGTTCGTGGTGATCCTCGCGGGCGTGGTCACCGGCATCGCCGGTGCCTCGCTGACGTTCGGCCCGAAGCGGCTGATCGCGCAGCTGCTGATGGCGATCCTGCTGCTCGGCGCTGCCGCCTTCTTCGATCAGCACCGCACCAGCATGGATCGGCCGCACGACTTCTACGTCAGCCAGTTCCTGGCCTCGGTCGGTGCCGGCATGTTCATGGGCCCGTTGATCATGCTCGGCATTTCCGCCGCGCTGAAACAGGGCGTGGACCACATGATCACCTTCCTGGTGACGCTGTCGATCACACAGACGCTGGGCGGCCTGGCCGGTTCGGCGGTGCTGGGCACCTTCCAGCTGCACCGCGAGCAGCTGTACTCCAGCGCGTTGACCAGCCAGCTCGACCCGGCCGACCCGGTGGTGGCGCAGCGCCTGCGCCTCCAGCAGCAGCTGTACAGCGCACAGATCACCGACCCGGTGCTGCGCAGCGCGCAGGGCAGCGCGCAGCTGGCGCAGACCACGCGCCGCGAAGCCAACGTGCGTGGCTTCAATGATGTGTTCACGCTGAGCGGTTGGCTGGCGATCGGCTTCCTGGGCTGGTTGCTGCTGCTGTCGCTGCGCACCGCCGTGCTCAAGCAATGGCGCAAGCGCCACCCCACTTCCCCCCGCTGCGGTCACGCCGGCCGCGCCCCGCTGAG
>NZ_JASJSQ010000145.1:0-7780 GCF_030236855.1 Stenotrophomonas maltophilia group sp. Smal13 | reverse complement strand
CTGCACAGCGCGCTGTCTATGCCGTATTTCTCGTTCGCCCAGCCGCTGACCCCACGGAGCTGAATATGAGCGACATCCAGTGGAGCGACGGCGCTCCCATCTACCGTCAGTTGAAGGAGCGCGTGATCGCCATGATGCTCGACGGAATCCTCAAGCCGGGCGATGCCCTGCCTTCGGTGCGCCAGGTGGCCGCCGACTATCAACTCAACCCCATCACCGTTTCGCGCGCTTACCAGGAGCTGGCCGACGAAGGCCTGGTCGAGAAGCGCCGCGGCCTGGGCATGTTCATGACCGAGCAGGCGGCCACGCAGCTGCGCAGCAGCGAGCGCGACCGTTTCCTCAACGAAGAATGGCCGGCGGTTCTGGAGCGCATCCAGCGCCTGGGCCTGAGCCTCGACGAATTGCTGCCCCAGGGGAAAGTCTGATGAATAGCACTGCAAGTGAGTCGGTCATCACCGCCCGAGGCCTGCGCAAGGCCTACAAGACCACGGTCGCCCTCGACAACGCCAGTTTCAGCATTCCAAGCGGACGCATCGTCGGCCTGATCGGGCCCAATGGCGCCGGCAAGACCACCGCGCTGAAGGCCATTCTTGGGCTGACCTCGGTGGAGGGTGAACTGAGCGTGCTCGGCCGCGACCCGCGACTGCACCGCGACGAACTGATGAACGACATCTGCTTCATCGCCGACGTCGCCGTGCTGCCGCGCTGGCTGAAGGTGCGCGAGGCGATCGATTTCGTGGCCGGCGTCCACCCGCGCTTCGACCGCGCCCGCTGCGAGCGCTTCCTGGCCAACACCAAGCTGCAGCCGAAGCAGCGCGTGCGCGAGCTGTCCAAGGGCATGATCGTGCAGCTGCACCTGGCGCTGGTGATGGCCATCGATGCCCGCATCCTGGTGCTGGACGAGCCGACCCTCGGCCTGGACATCCTGTACCGCAAGGAGTTCTACCAGCGCCTGCTGGAAGACTACTTCGACGAACTGAAAACCATCATCGTCACCACCCACCAGGTGGAGGAGATCGAGCACATCCTCAGCGACGTGATGTTCATCCGCGATGGCCGCATCGTGCTCGACGCGGAAATGGACGACGTCGGCCAGCGCTATACCGAGCTGCTGGTCAATGCCGACCAGCTGGACACCGCGCGCGCCCTGAAGCCGATCGACGAGCGCAGCCTGGCGTTCGGCAAGACGGTGATGCTGTTCGATGGCGTGCCGCGCACCCAGCTTTCCTCTCTCGGCGAGACCCGCATCCCGGGCCTGGCCGACCTGTTCGTCGCCATCATGAAGGGGACCTACGCATGAATGCCGTCAACCACCCCATCAGCCCGATCGGCACCCTGCGCTGGCTGCTCAAGCGCGAGTACTGGGAGAACCGCGGCGGCTTCCTGTATGCCCCGTTGATCGCGGGCCTGATCTCACTGGTGATGAGCATCGCCGGCATTGCCTTCGGCCTGTTCGCGCTGAACCGTGCAGCACGCGACGGCGGCCTGCACATCGATGGCGAGAACGTGAACATCAACGGCCTGAACCTGGCCCTGCTCACCCGTGACATCAGTGCCAAGGACCTCGCTGATCTTGGCAACGGCCTGGACCTGACTCTGGTACTCAGTTCAAGTTGGCCGTTCGTGGTGCTGGCCTTCGTCGTGTTCTTCTACTGCCTGGGCGCCCTCTACGACGATCGCCGTGACCGCAGCATCCTGTTCTGGAAGTCGTTGCCGCTGTCGGACACGCAGACCGTGCTGTCCAAGGTGATCAGCGCACTGATCGTGGCACCGTTGATCGCGGTCATCGCCGGCATCCTCACCATGTTTGGCTTCATGCTGATCATCAGCGCCGTCGCACTGCTGCACGGCGGCAGCCCGATGACCCTGATCTGGGGCCCGGCCAGCCCGCTGACCCTGGCCGCTGGGCACCTGGCCTGGATTCCGGTCTATGCCCTGTGGGCCCTGCCCACCGCCGGCTGGCTGTTGCTGTGCTCGGCATGGGCCAGGAGCAAGCCGTTCCTGTGGGCGGTAATGTTGCCGCTGTTTGCCGGCATCATTGTCAGCTCCACAAAGATGATGCCGCTGTTCGGCCTGACCACCGGCTGGTTCTGGCAGAACATCGTCGGCCGCCTGCTGCTGGGCGGCGTGCCCGGCATGGACCTGCTGTATCGCCTCGGCGCCGACGAAGCATCGCGCCGCGATCTGGACTCGGTCGTCAGCCTGATGTCCCCCGCCTCGCAGCTGAAGTCGCTGGCGATGCCGGAGCTGTGGATCGGCGCCGTCGTCGGTGCAGTGTTCATCTTCCTTGCCATCCGCCTGCGCAAGCGCGCCGGCGAGATCTGATCCCATCCATCCGGAGGCACCACCCATGCGTTCTTTGCTCGCCTGTTCTGCGTTGTTGCTGTTGCCGTTGTCGGCGCTGGCCGCCGATGCTCCGAACTGCAAGTTCACTGCCGCCCGCGCACTGAAGCTGGACGTGGCTGGTGCCAGGACGGTGGTGTTCGAGGTCAACCAGCATGACCTGAAGGTGGTCGCCAGCGCTGGCGGCGGCCAGCTGGACGGCCGCGCCTGCGCGTCCAGCCAGGAATGGCTGGACCAGCTGGTGCTGGAGCAGCGCAAGGTCGGCGACAAGCTGGTGGTGAGCCTGCGCCGCGACGGCCGCCAAAGCGGTATCAGCCTGGGCAACAGCTACGCCTGGCTGGATATCCGTGGCAGCGTGCCGGACAACATGCCGCTGCAGTTCAAGATCGGCTCGGGCGATGCCAGCGTGGAGAACGCACAGTCGCTGAGCGTGGACGTGGGTTCCGGTGATGCCGTGGTCCGCGGTACCCGCGGCAGCATCCACGCTGCAGTGGGTTCGGGCGACCTCAACATCGATGGCGGCAGCTCCCTGAATCTGCTGTCGCTGGGTTCCGGCGACGTCACCGTACGCAACATCAGCGGCGATGCCAGCACCGGTACCGTCGGCTCCGGTGACCTGAAGATCAGCGATGTGCGTGGCAACGCGCGGCTGGATACCGTGGGCTCGGGTGATATCGAGTTCAAGCGCGTGCAGGGCAGCGTTGAAGTGGGCGTGGTCGGCTCCGGCGGGGTCGATCTGGCCGACATCGGCGGCAATGTGCATGTCCGCAGCCACGGCTCGGGCGACATCAACGTCGACGGCGTGCGCGGCACCCTGACCGTCGACCACAGCGGCAGCGGTGACGTCGATCATCGTAACGTCAGCGGCCGGGTCACTCTGCCGCGCAGCAAGTAAACCCTCTTCCAGACACTACCAGGGGAACACCATGAACCTGTTGCGCCTGTTGCCCACTGTGCTGCTGTCCCTGCCACTGATCGCCTGCGGCGGCACGTCGTCAGCACCCGACAAGACCGTTGGCAAGAGTGTGGCCGAAGCCACAGGCGGCGTCGGCGAGACCGTCAAGAACGCCATGGACGATGCCCGCAAGGATATCGCCCAGGGCAACATCAAGATCTCGGCGGACAAGCAGCCGCGTGCGGAGATCACGCCGGATGGCCGCCTGCTGATCGCGGGCAAGGAGATCGCCGCCAACGATATCCAGCGCCGTCATCTGCAGGACTACCGCGGCCACGTGGTCGCCATCGCGATGGACGGCATGGATGTCGGCCTGGCCGGCGCCAAACTGGGTGCCAGTGCTGCCGGCGAAGCGCTGAAGGGCATTTTCAGCGGCGACAGCGAAGGTATTGAAAAGCGCATCAATGCCGAAGCCGAGAAGATCGAAGCCCAGGCCAAACGCATCTGCGACCGCCTGCCCGCGATGCTGGCCAGCCAGCAGGCGCTCGCACGTGAACTGCCGGCATTCAAGCCCTACGCGACCATGGACCAGAGCGACGTGGACGACTGCGGCAAGGACACCGTGGTCCAGCGCTAGGCCTGTGACAGATCAGCGCACCCGGCCGGCAGCGGCGTCCGGCTGCCGGCCGTAGTGCGCCGCCCGGCTTACAATGGCGGCCCCGGACGCCCCCGAACCGAATGTCATGAAGAAGCTGTTTCTGCTGTTGACCGCCCTGCTCTGCCTTGGCCTGGCCGGCTGTGACCAGGAGTACCGCAACCACCGCGCCGAGCGTGGCAAGCCCAAGATTTCCGTCAGCGAAGGCATGGTCACCGTGCGTCGCCCGCCCGCGCCGAACATCATCATCCTCGCCGACGGCACGATGAAGATGGACGAGATCCAGATTCCGCTGGACGACGGGCAGAAACAGATGCTGCAGACCATGTTCGGCAAACTGCAGGTGCTGCGCCAGAACACCCTGGTGGCCGCACCGGCCGATCCCAACATGCAGCCGGTGAAGATCCAGCCGCCGGAGGGCATGGACGTGATTCCGGCGGACCTGATCCAGCGCATCCCGGAGTTCAAGGATTACACCGACACCTTCGGCAACATCGTCGCCGACCGTCGCTGAAAAAAAACGCCGCCCAAAGGGCGGCGTTTCTGCTTTCTGTAGAGTCGAGCCATGCTCGACTCCGGAACAACAGTCGAGCATGGCTCGACTCTACAACCGGCCGATCAACCGCCGGCGCCGCCGCCACCGGCCTGGATGCCACCGGCGGTCAGCGCGGTCGGGTCCAGCAGGCGACGCAGCTCGGCCTCCTCCAGTCCACTGTCCTCCAGCGCCACATCCAGCACCGGGCGCTGTTCCTTGTACGCACGCTTGGCAATCGCCGCAGCCTTCTCGTAGCCGATGATCGGGTTGAGGGCGGTAACCAGGATCGGGTTGCGCGCCAGCGCCTCGGCAACGCGGTCCTCGCGCACCTTCAGCCCGGCAATCGCACTGTCGGCCAGCAGGGTGGACACGTTGGCCAGCAGGCCGATGCCATCGAGCAGGTTCACTGCGATCAGCGGCAGGGTGACGTTGAGCTGGAAGTTGCCGGTCTGCCCGGCCACGGTGATCGCAGTGTGGTGACCGATCACCTGTGCACAGGCCATCACCGTCGCTTCCGGAATCACAGGGTTGACCTTGCCCGGCATGATCGAGCTGCCCGGCTGCAGCGCTGGCAGTTCGATCTCGCCCAGCCCGGCCAGCGGACCGGCGTTCATCCAACGCAGGTCGTTGGCGATCTTGATCAGCGCCACCGCCAGCGCATTGAGCTGACCGGAAAGCTCCACCGCGTCGTCCTGTGCGGCCAGGCCTTCGAACTTGTTCTCGGCACTGTCGAACTTGAAACCGGTCTGCTGCTTCAGTGCCTTGGCCACCTGTGCACCGAAGCGCGGATCGGCATTGATGCCGGTGCCGATGGCGGTGCCACCCAGCGGCAGCCGGCGCACGCGCTTGAGGCTGTCTTCGATACGCTCCTGCGCCGACGCCAGCTGCGCCGACCACGCGCCGAATTCCTGCTCGAAGGTCAGCGGCATCGCATCCATCAGGTGGGTGCGGCCGGTCTTGACTACCTTGCGCAGGCTGCGGCCCTTCTTGTCCAGGGTCTTGCGCAGGTGCACCAGCGCCGGCAGCAGCTGCTCATGCGTCGCCAACACCGCCGACACCCGCAACGCGGTCGGAATCACGTCGTTGGAGCTCTGCCCCTGGTTGACGTGGTCATTGGGGTGCACACTGGTCTTGCCCGCCTTGCCGGCACGGTTGGCCAGGGTGGCGATGACCTCATTGGCATTCATGTTCGACGACGTGCCAGAACCCGTCTGGTAGACATCGATCGGGAACTGCGCGTCCCAGTTGCCGGCGGCCACTTCGGCGGCAGCGGTCTGGATGGCCTTGGCCACGTTCTTCGGCAGGTGGCCCAGTTCTGCGTTGACGCCCGCGGCGGCGCCCTTGACCAGGCCCAGGGCACGGATGAAACCGCGCGGCATGCGCTGGCCCGACACCGGGAAGTTCTGCACGGCACGCTGGGTCTGGGCGCCCCACAGGGCGTCCGCAGGCACCTGCAGCTCGCCCATGCTGTCGTGTTCGATTCTGAAACCCTTGCTTGCAGCTTTGCTCATTGCATCAACTCCGCACTACTTCAGTTGGGGAAAGGGAAGCGGCGGCTGGCAGGGTGTCGCTTCCCGGGCTGGCGGCTGCGCCAACGATACTCCCTTGCCCGCAGCGTGGGATGACGAGGGCGGGCCAGATCGTTTCATCCGCAGGGCCGATCTGCACGCGCAAGGGGTAGTGCCGGCCGCTGGCCGGCAATCCATGGAATCGTGGGCCGGGCGTGGTTGCCGGCCAGCGGCCGGCACTACCTCACCGGCACGTCGTAGAATATGGCCCCCGCCGCTCGCCCCAGCCCTGCCGACATGTCCGATTCCGCCCTGCTCGCCCTGTCCCCGCTCGATGGCCGCTATGCCGGCAAGGTCGACGCCCTGCGCCCGATCTTCTCCGAGTACGGCCTGATCAAGGCCCGCATCACGGTCGAAGTGGAGTGGCTGCTGGCCCTGGCCGCCGAGCCGGGCATCGTCGAACTGGCCCCTTTCTCCGACGCCGCCATCGCGCGCCTGCGCGCCCTGGCCGCCAGCTTCAGCCCGGTCCAGGCCGCGCGCGTGAAGGAGATCGAGCGCACCACCAACCATGACGTCAAGGCGGTGGAGTACTTCATCAAGGAACAGCTGAAGGACGATGCCGAGCTGGCCCCGGCGCTGGAATTCGTGCATTTCGCCTGCACCAGCGAAGACATCAACAACCTCAGCTACGGCCTGATGCTGGAACAGGCGCGCCGCGAGGTGCTGCTGCCGACCCTGGACGGCATCGCCAACAGCCTGCGCAGCCTGGCCCACGCCCAGGCCGGCCAGCCGATGCTGTCGCGCACCCACGGCCAGACCGCCTCGCCGACCACCCTGGGCAAGGAACTGGCCAACGTGGTCGCCCGCCTGGAACGCCAGCGCAGGCAGATTGCCGCGGTCGAACTGACCGGCAAGATCAATGGCGCGGTGGGCAACTACAACGCCCACATCGCCAGCTACCCGGACGTGGACTGGCCGGCCTTCGCCGAGCGCTTCGTGACCGGCCTGGGCCTGGTGTTCAACCCGTACACCACGCAGATCGAGCCGCACGACAACATCGCCGAAATCGGCGATGCCGCACGCCGCGCCAACATCATCCTGATCGACCTGGCCCGTGACATCTGGGGCTACGTTTCGCTGGGCTACTTCAAGCAGCGCCTGAAGGAAGGCGAAGTGGGCTCGTCGACGATGCCGCACAAGGTCAACCCGATCGACTTCGAGAATGCGGAAGGCAACTTCGGCATTGCCAACGCGCTGTTCGAGCACTTCAGCGCGAAGCTGCCGATCAGCCGCTGGCAGCGTGACCTGACCGACTCCACCGTGCTGCGTGCGCTGGGCACCGCGTTCGGCCACAGCCAGGTGGCGCTGGATTCGCTGGCCAAGGGCCTGGGCAAGCTGGAAGTGAACCCGCAGCGCTTGGATGCCGATCTGGACGCGGCCTGGGAAGTGCTGGCCGAAGCCGTGCAGACGGTGATGCGCCGTCATGGCCTGCCGAACCCGTACGAGCAGCTGAAGGCGCTGACCCGCGGCCAGGGCATCACGGCCGAGTCGATGCGTGCGTTCGTGGAGGGGCTGGAGCTGCCGGCGGATGCGAAGCAGCGCCTGCTGGAGATGACCCCGGGCAGCTACACCGGCCTGGCCGAGTCGCTGGCGAAGAAGATTTAAGGAGTTTCCTTTGCGGCGGCGGCCGCGGGCGCTGCCTGCGGCAGGCAACAGCAACAGCAACATCAACGTCAAGAGCGGCTCTGGGTTTTTGCCGTGCTTGGCGGGGCGAGTTGGATTCGCGGGACACGCCGTGAACCCGTCCTTGGGGGCTCGATGGCGCCATCCATGGCGCCAACGCG
>NZ_JASJSQ010000144.1:0-8190 GCF_030236855.1 Stenotrophomonas maltophilia group sp. Smal13 | reverse complement strand
TGCGGCTGCCAAGCCTACAGGGACGTACTTGCGGCGTCCCCGCACTCCGACACCGTCCCGCCAACCCACGGATAGCCCGCTTCTGACGTTGACGTTGATTCTGCAGGTGCAGGGCTGCAAGCCCTGCCGAACCCCTAGAACGGAGTCGCGGACTCGAACGCGAGCGGCTCGCCCGTCACTGGATGGGTGAACCGCAGGCTGCGCGCATGCAGATGCACACGCTGCGCCGGCGCGGCGTCATACAGCACATCGCCAACGATGGGATGGCCGAGACTGGCCATGTGCAGGCGCAGCTGATGGCTGCGGCCAGTGATCGGTTCCAACGCCACGCGGGTGCGCTGCGCTTCAACATCACGTGCCATTACGTGCCAACGTGTCAGCGCCGGTTTGCCGCGTTCGTGATCGATCATCTGCTTCGGCCGGTTCGACCAGTCCACGATCAACGGCAGGTCCACTTCGCCGGCATCGCCTTCAAGCAGCCCCTCCACGATCGCTTCGTAACGCTTGCCAACCTGGCGCTGCTCGAACTGCATCGACAACGCCACCTGCATGTCCTTGCCGCGCGCATGCAGCAGCAGGCCGGAGGTCACCTGGTCCAGGCGATGCACGGTCAATGCATCCGGGTACAGCGCCTGCAGGCGCGCGACCACGCAGTCCTGGTTCTCGGCGCTGCGGCCAGGCACGGACAGCAGGCCGGCCGGCTTCTCGGCCACCAGCAGCGCGTCGTCGATGTAATGCAGGTGGATCATCAGTTCCTGTATTCCTCAAACAGCAACGGGGAAGCCTGAGCTTCCCCGTTGCTGCGTACCGACCAACGGTCGGTACCTACCTTCTGGATCACGTACCGGCCAACGGCCGGCACCTACCTCGATGGAAGACGTACCGGCCGGAGCCGGTACCGCCTGCATCAGCCCAGCAGGTGGGCGACGCCGGCGCGCTCTTCTTCCAGCTCGGCCAGGGTCTTGTCGATGTACTTCTGGCTGAAGTCGTCGATCGGCAGATCCTTGACCAGGGTGTACTTGCCGTTCTCAGTGGTCACGGCGAAGCCGAAGATCACGCCTTCCGGAATGCCGTAGGAACCGTCGGACGGCACGCCCATGGTGACCCACTTGCCGTTGCTGCCCAGCACCCAGTCACGCACGTGGTCGATGGCTGCGTTGGCGGCCGAAGCAGCCGAGGACGAGCCACGGGCTTCGATGATCGCCGCGCCGCGCTTGCCGACGGTCGGGATGAAGGTGTTGGCGTTCCACTCCTGGTCGTTGATCGCATCGGCGATCGACGCACCATCAGCGGTGGCGAAACGGTAGTCCGGGTACATGGTCGGGCTGTGGTTGCCCCACACCACCAGCTTCTCCATGCCACCGACCGGCTTGCCGAGCTTGGTCGACAGCTGGCTCAGCGCGCGGTTGTGGTCCAGGCGCAGCATGGCGGTGAAGTTCTCCGGCTTCAGGTCCGGGGCCGACTTCATCGCGATGTAGGCGTTGGTGTTGGCCGGGTTACCGACCACCAGCACCTTCACGTCACGGCTGGCGACCTTGTTCAGCGCCGCGCCCTGGGCGGTGAAGATCTTGGCGTTTTCCAGCAGCAGGTCCTTGCGCTCCATGCCCGGGCCACGCGGACGTGCGCCAACCAGCAGGGCGATGTCGGCGTCCTTGAACGCGACTTCGGCGTCATCGGTGCCGACCATGCCGGCCAGCAGCGGGAAGGCGCAGTCTTCCAGCTCCATCATCACGCCCTTCAGGGCGGCCTGGGCCTTGTCGACCGGCAGTTCCAGCAGCTGCAGGATGACCGGCTGGTCCTTGCCCAGCATTTCGCCGGAGGCGATGCGGAACAGCAGGGCATAACCGATCTGGCCGGCGGCGCCGGTCACGGCAACACGAACGGGTGCTTTCATGGGGGTTTCCTCTTGCTTGCAAGCGTTTGATGGGACGCCGCGGGCGTGGCCACGCAGGCCTGGCGGGCGGCGGGGAACAGGGAAACGGCCACCCGAGGGTGGCCGTTTCGAAGGGGGATCAGGCGGCGAGGTGCTTGTTCCACTCCGCGACGCGCTCGGCCTGGGCGGCCAGCACGGCGTCGACGTCGCCTTCCAGGGTGATCGAATGGATCACGTCGCCCTGCTTGACCGAATCGACGATGGCCTGGCCTTCCAGGACCTTGCCGAAGACGGTGTGGCGGCCGTCCAGCCAGTCGGTCTTGATGTGGGTGATGAAGAACTGGCTGCCGTTGGTGTTCGGGCCGGCGTTGGCCATCGACAGCGAGCCGACCTCGTGCTTCACGCCATTCTTCTCGTCTTCGAACTTGTAGCCCGGGCCGCCGGTGCCACGACCCTGCGGGCAGCCGCCCTGGATCATGAAGTCGGCGATCACGCGGTGGAAGATCAGGCCGTCATAGAAACCGTGCTTGACCAGGTTCACGAAGTTGGCCACGGTCAGCGGCGCCTTGTCGGCGAACAGCTCGACCTTGATCGGGCCCTGGGTGGTGTCGAAAGTGGCGATGAGGGACATGAAGATCCTTGATGCAGAGGGGAACGCGTCTAGCCACCTAGTTTACACCTGCCTCGTGGCGGCGGCGGCTTCGACCATGGGCGCAGATCCGGGCTTCAGCCACGGGACGGGGTGCCCCGCGGTGCAGGCCAGGCGGCCTCGACCGGCGCCGCGGCCCCCCAGCTGAATGGGCCCCATGACGGGTGTGAAATCCACCTTTTCGCGAATCGTCAAGTTCGACGTATAATGTTGGACTTCTTTTTCCAAATCCGGCGCCGACTGGCCCCCTTTCGTATGTCCATCGAAAATCTTCGCAACATCGCCATCGTCGCCCACGTCGACCATGGCAAGACCACCCTGGTCGACCAGCTGCTGAAGCAGTCCGGCACCCTGTCCGAGCGTACCGTCCTCGCCGAGCGCGTGATGGACAGCAACGACCAGGAAAAGGAACGCGGCATCACCATCCTGGCCAAGAACACCGCCATCACCTGGGAAGACAAGAAGACCGGTATCAAGAACCGGATCAACATCGTCGACACCCCCGGCCACGCCGACTTCGGTGGTGAGGTCGAGCGCGTGCTGTCGATGGTCGACACGGTGCTGATCCTGGTCGATGCGATGGACGGCCCGATGCCGCAGACCCGCTTCGTGACCCAGAAGGCCTTCGCGATGGGCTTCAAGCCGATCGTCGTGGTCAACAAGGTCGACCGTCCGGGCGCCCGTCCGGAATGGGTGATCGACCAGGTCTTCGACCTGTTCGACAAGCTCGGCGCCACCAACGAGCAGCTGGACTTCCCGATCGTCTACGCCTCCGGCCTGAACGGCTACGCTGGCCTGGAAGACACCGTGCGCGACGGCGACATGACCCCGCTGTACGAAGCGATCATGCAGCACGCGCCGCGTCCGGAAGTGGACCCGGAAGGCCCGTTCCAGATGCGCATCAGCCAGCTGGACTACAACAACTTCGTGGGCGTGATCGGCATCGGCCGCATCCAGCGCGGCACCCTGAAGAAGAACATGCAGGTCGCGGTCATCGACCGTGAAGGCAAGAAGCGCAACGGCAAGGTGCTGCAGGTACTGGGCTTCATGGGCCTGGAGCGCATCGAGCAGGATACCGCCGAGGCCGGCGACATCGTGGCCATCTCCGGCATCCAGGAGCTGACCATCTCCGACACCATCTGCGCCCCGGATACCCCGGAAGCGCTGCCGGCGCTGACCGTCGACGAGCCGACCATCTCGATGACCTTCCAGGTCAACAACTCGCCGTTCGCCGGCAACAAGGACCTGTCCGGTGGCAAGTTCCTGACCAGCCGCCAGATCAAGGACCGCCTGGACCGTGAAAAGGTCCACAACGTGGCCCTGAAGGTCGAGCAGCTGGAAGACGCCGACAAGTTCCTGGTCTCCGGCCGTGGCGAACTGCACCTGTCGGTGCTGATCGAGAACATGCGTCGCGAAGGCTACGAGCTGGCCGTGTCGCGCCCGGAAGTGATCATCAAGGAAATCGACGGCCAGATGATGGAGCCGATCGAGCAGCTGGTGGTGGACATCGAAGAAATCCACCAGGGCGGCGTGATGGAAAAGCTGGGCACCCGCAAGGGCCAGCTGAAGAACATGGAATCGGACGGCAAGGGCCGCGTGCGCCTGGAATACTCGATCCCGGCCCGTGGCCTGATCGGTTTCCAGAACGAGTTCAAGACCCTGACCCAGGGTTCGGGCCTGCTGTTCCACGTGTTCGACCACTACGGCCCGAAGGAACAGGGCGCGATCGCCAAGCGCATCAACGGCGTGATGATCGCCAATGCGCCGGGCACCACGCCGGCCTACTCGCTGGGCCCGCTGCAGGAACGCGGCAAGCTGTTCGCTGCTGAAGGCGACAACGTGTATGAAGGTCAGCTGGTCGGCATCCACTCCAAGGACAACGACCTGACCGTCAACGCGATCAAGACCAAGCCGCTGACCAACATGCGCGCTTCGGGCAAGGACGATGCGATCCAGCTGACCCCGGCGATCAAGTACTCGCTGGAACAGGCCCTGGACTTCATCGAAGACGACGAGCTGGTCGAGATCACCCCGAAGGAGATCCGTCTGCGCAAGAAGTTCCTGACCGAAAGCGACCGCAAGAAGGCTTCGCGCGGCGGCTGAGCCAGCACCCCGTGAACCTGAGCGGCTACAACCCGGATCCACACCGGCATCCGGGTCTCCATGTCATCGCCCTGCTCGAAGCGAGCAAGGCGATGCTGGCGCTGTTGGCCGCCACCGGGCTGGAAGTGCTCGGACCGCAGCCGCTACGGCACGGCATCATGGCCCTGATCCGGCGTTTCAGCCTGGATCCGGACCATGGCACCCTGCCCTCGCTGCTGCACATGATCAGCCCCGACGCGGTCCACCTGGCCGCGGCGGGGATGATCGGCTACGGCCTGCTGCACCTGGTCGAAGCCTGGGGCCTGTGGCGGGCCAAGGCCTGGGCCTCCTGGCTGGGCTGCCTGACCGCCGCCCTGTACCTGCCTTTCGACATCTTCGCGATCATCCGCCACCCCGGCTGGCCGTCGTGGACGATCCTGGCGATCAACCTGATCGTGGTCTACGTGCTCGCCCGCGACCTGCGCAAGCGCCACCGCTGAGCACCGGCTACACTGGGGATTGGAGCCGACCAAGCCGCCCCATGCGCCCGTCCTTGCCGCCTCTGCTGACCTGCCTGCTCGCCGCGCTGCCGGCGCTGCTTTCGGCTGGCTGCAGCCCGGCCACGCCCAGCGCGCATGCGGCCGAACCTGCGAGCCGCAACGTGCCGTTCCCGTACGCCGAAACCGATGTTGCCGACCTGCAGGCGCGGATGACCGCCGGGGAACTGGACAGCACCACCCTGACCCAGGCCTACCTGCAGCGCATCGCCGCGCTGGACCGCACCGGGCCGCGCCTGCGCGCGGTGATCGAGCTCAACCCCGATGCCCTGAAGGAAGCCGCCGCGCGCGACCGCGAACGCCGTGACGGCCGCCTGCGCGGCCCGCTGCATGGCATTCCCCTGCTGTTGAAGGACAACATCAACGCCGCGCCGATGGCCACCAGTGCGGGTTCGCTGGCCCTGCAGGGCTTCCGTCCGGACGATGCCTACCTGGTGCGCCGGCTGCGCGACGCCGGTGCGGTGGTGCTGGGCAAGACCAACCTCAGCGAATGGGCCAACTTCCGCGGCAATGATTCGATCTCCGGCTGGAGCGCGCGTGGCGGCCAGACCCGCAACCCCTATCGCATCAGCCATTCGCCGTGTGGTTCCAGCAGCGGCAGCGCGGTGGCCGTGGCCGCCAACCTGGCCAGCGTGGCGATCGGCACCGAAACCGACGGCAGCATCGTCTGCCCGGCGGCGATCAACGGCGTGGTCGGCCTGAAGCCGACGGTCGGCCTGGTCAGCCGCGAGGGCATCATCCCGATTTCCTTCAGCCAGGACACTGCCGGGCCGATGGCACGCAGCGTCGCCGACGCTGCCGCCGTGCTGACCGCGATCGCCGGCCGCGACGATGCCGATCCGGCCACCGCGACCATGCCCGGCCGCGCGGTCTACGACTACACCGCGCGACTGGACCCGCAGGGCCTGCGCGGCAAGCGCATCGGCCTGCTGCAGACGCCCCTGCTGAAGTACCGTGGCATGCCGCCACTGATCGAACAGGCGGCAACCGAGCTGCGCCGCGCCGGCGCCGTGGTGGTGCCGGTGGAGCTGCCCAACCAGGGCGCCTGGGCCGAGGCCGAGCGCACACTGCTGCTGTACGAATTCAAGGCCGGGCTGGAGCGCTATTTCAGCACCCACCGCGCACCATTGCGCAGCCTGGCCGAACTGATCGCCTTCAACCAGGCGCACAGCAAGCAGGAACTGGGCCTGTTCGGCCAGGAGCTGCTGGTGGAGGCCGATGCCACCGCCGGCCTGGCCGACCCCGCCTATATCCGCGCCCGCAGCGATGCGCGCCGGCTGGCCGGCCCGGAAGGCATCGATGCTGCCCTCGCCGCCCACCAGCTCGATGCGCTGGTGGCGCCGACCACCGGCGTGGCATGGCCGATCCGCAGCGAAGGCGACGACTTCCCCGGTGAAAGCTACAGCGCCGCCGCCGTGGCCGGCTATCCCAGCCTCACCGTGCCGATGGGGCAGATCGATGGTCTGCCGGTGGGTCTGCTGTTCATGGGCACCGCCTGGAGCGAGCCGAAGCTGATCGAGATGGCCTACGCCTACGAACAGCGCACGCGCGCGCGGCGCCCACCGCACTTCGATACCGACGCACTGATCGACGCTGGCGAGCCGTGATCCGGTAGTGCCGGCCGCTGGCCGGCAGATCCGGAGTTGCCGGCCAGCGGCAGGCGCTACCGTCCGGGTTCCGCCTCCACCGGCACGATCGCCGCCTCACCATCTTCAGCACCCGGCGAACGCACATCCGCGGTGCGTGCACGTGGACCACGCGGCATATCCAGCTCATCCTCGTGTTGCAGCCGCGCACGCACCTGCGGCAGCGACTGCGGATGCTCGCGCGCGAGGAAATCGAGCATGCGCTCGCGCACCAGGCAACGCAGATCGAAGGCATCGCCCGAGCTGCGCGCGCTGACCAGCAGGCGCACCTGGATCGCACGCTCGCTGGTCTCGGTCACCTGGGTCACGCAGACCCGGCCATCCCACAACGCTTCGCCACGGCAGATGCGTTCCAGCTCAGCGCGGATCGCGGCAATCGGCGCACGGTAGTCCAACCACAGGAACGCGGTGCCGAGCAGATCGGCGCTGCGCCGCGTCCAGTTCTGGAACGGGTTTTCGATGAACCAGGTCAGCGGCACCACCATCCGTCGCTCATCCCAGATGCGCACCACCACATAGCTGCTGCCGATCTCCTCGATGCGGCCCCACTCGCCCTCGACGATCACCACGTCATCCAGCCGGATCGGCTGCGTCACCGCAATCTGCAGGCCAGCGATCAGGTTGCCGAACACCGGCTTGGCCGCGATACCCGCCACCAGGCCGATCAGGCCTGCCGATGCCAGCAGCGCGGTGCCGATCTTCTGCACCATCGGGAAGGTCAACAGCACCAGCGATGCGCCCAGCACGATGATGCCGCCCATCAGCACGCGGCTGAGCACCCGCGTCTGGGTCTGGATGCGGCGCGCTTCCAGATTGTCGGAGACATCGATGGGATGACTGCGCAGGATCGCGCGCTCGCCCGCCGCCACCGCGCGTACCAGCAACCAGATGAAGCACGCGGTCAGCGCGATGTGCAGCACATGCTGCAGGTTGCCCAGCACCGGATCCTGCAGTGGCGTGGCCTGTAATGCGGGAATCAACAACAGCAGCGGCCATGCGGTGGCCAGTGGCAACCCGAGCACGCGACCGATGCGTGCACGCCGGCGATCACGCCCTTTCAATCGATGGTAGATCCAGAGGATCAGCCACGCGCCGATGCCACCCACTACTGCTGCCAATCCCAACGGCCATGCGTAGGCCTGTGCGCTTTGCCAGTGCACCGTTGCCACCTCCACTCGAACAGCCAAGCGGACAGCCTCGCGCATGACGCATGAGTGTCACGTCAGCCGTTCGTAAGAAGGGTGTTGGTCGGCAGGGCTTGCAGCCCTGCACCTGCTGCGAGCCGAAGCAACAGCAACAGCAACAGCCGAAGCAGAAGCGGGTTTCCTGTGGGGTGGCGGGGCGGGTCCGGTTGCGGGGGACGCTGCAAGTACGTCCATGTAA